>JBAOIA010000012.1:600000-900000 GCA_037045145.1 Bacteroidia bacterium | reverse complement strand
AATCCTTTGATAGGGCTGAATCCTATATACACGAAAACAAAAAGAGTCTCACCATAATACTTGTAGTTGCAGTAGTATTGGTTGGCGGATATTTTGCATACAATCAATTTATTGTAAAGCCACAGCAGGCTAATGCCGAAAAACAAATGTTCATGGCGGAATATTATTTCAAAAATGATTCATTGGATAAGGCTATCAAGGGTGATGGAAACTTTCCAGGTTTTGAAGAAATTATTTCCAGCTATGGTTCATCAAAGTCTGCTAATCTGGCACACTATTACCTTGGTGTAAGCTTGCTTCGTAAAGGTCAATACGATGATGCTATTGCTGCTTTATCTAAATACGATGCCGAAGACGATATTACCGGTGCCATTGCATTAGGTTGCATTGGCGATGCCTACATGGAAAAAGGCAATAAAGAAGAGGCAATGAGCTTTTATAAAAAAGCATCGGATTATGATCAGAATCAATTTACAGCACCAATATATCTGATGAAACAGGCAATGATTTTAGAAATGAACAACGACTATAAATCTGCCTACGATATCTATAACAGAATAAAGAGAGACTTTCCAAACTCCACAGAAGCCCGTCAGGTAGCCACCTACATGGCACGTGCAGAAGCACACATGAACTAATATTCATGGCACTGTATCAGGAAAATAATGCTTTATATAACCCTGCTGAATATCCTGATGCTTCTTCAGTAAAAGTAGGAATTGTTACAGCAAGCTGGAACAGTAAAATCACTTCAAAACTTTTTGACGGAGCTGCAGAGGTTCTTAAAAAATCATCTGTAAAAGAAAATAACCTCATCAGCATTCAGGTTCCGGGTAGTTACGAACTCACTGCCGGTGCACAATGGCTTTTTCAGCATCATACACCGGATGTTGTCATTGCATTGGGCTGTGTCATTCAGGGCGAGACACGTCATTTTGATTTTATCTGTCATGCAGTTGCCAATGGACTGAATCATGTTTCTTTAAAATTCGGCAAGCCTGTAATTTTTGGTGTACTCACTACCGACAATGAAATGCAAGCCCTTGAACGTTGCGGAGGCACTCACGGACATAAAGGGCGCGAAGCTGCTTTCACTGCTTTGAGTATGGCACTTCTCAAATCACCTGCTGCCAAAATCGGTTTTTAAATTTAAAATTGATTTTTGACTGATTAAATTCAGTAACTGTTCTGTTTATTTTTACAATAACGTGATGCTGTATTCTTTACTTTAGCACATTGTAAAAAATTACTATGCCAGTTAATAAAGAAGCACTCGATTATCATGCATCCGGTCGTCCGGGCAAAATAGAAGTAATACCCAGTAAACCATACAGCTCACAACGCGATTTATCATTAGCCTATTCGCCCGGTGTTGCAGAGCCCTGCCTCGAGATTGAAAAAAACATTGACAACGTCTATAAATACACTGCCAAAGGAAATCTTGTTGCCGTAATCTCTAACGGCACTGCTGTCCTTGGCCTTGGCAACATAGGCCCCGAAGCATCAAAACCTGTCATGGAAGGCAAAGGACTTCTGTTTAAAATTTTTGCAGACATTGATGTATTCGATATTGAAATCAATCAAACCAACGTTGATGAATTTGTAAATACTGTAAAAGCTATTTCACCAACTTTTGGTGGCATCAACCTCGAAGACATTAAAGCACCCGAATGTTTTGAAATTGAAAGCCGCCTGAAAAACGAGCTCAACATTCCTGTCATGCATGACGATCAGCATGGCACGGCCATCATTAGCGGTGCAGCACTCATCAATGCATTGGATATTGTAAACAAAAAAATTGACCTCGTAAGAATTGTTGTCAATGGAGCAGGAGCATCGGCAATCTCCTGTACCAAACTTTTTGTTTCGCTTGGTGCACAGAAAAAAAACATCACCATGCTCGACAGCACAGGTGTAATCAGAAAAGACCGGGAAGGTTTAGACGTCAACAAAAGCGAATTTGCTACTGACAGAAACATTAACACACTGGAAGAAGCCATGCATGGTGCCGATGTATTTATCGGTCTCAGCAAAGGAAATATTCTGAGTGCCGCCATGCTCAAATCTATGGCGGAAAAACCTGTTGTTTTTGCTATGGCCAATCCCAACCCCGAGATTACTTATCCTGATGCCAAGAGTGCACGCGAAGATGTAATCATGGCAACAGGCCGCAGCGATTTTCCCAATCAGGTAAACAACGTTATTGGTTTTCCATTTATTTTCAGAGGCGCATTAGATGTTCGTGCAACAAAAATCAACGAAGAGATGAAACTGGCAGCGGTGCACGCCATTGCGCAGTTGGCACGGCAGCCCGTTCCGGAAATGGTTAACCTTGCCTACAACACAAAAAACCTGCAATACGGCCCCGAATACATCATCCCCAAGCCACTCGACCCACGATTAATCTACACCGTTGCACCTGCTGTGGCTCGTGCCGCTATGGAAACAGGGGTGGCACAGGTTAGCATCAACAACTGGGAACACTATGTAGAAGACCTCAAAAAACGACTCAACCTCGACAACAAACTCATTCGTGCCATCGTAACACGCGCCAAACAAAACCCGCAGCGAATAGTCTTTGCCGAAGCCGACAACTACAAAATTCTAAAAGCAGCACAACAGGTCAAAGAAGAAGGCATTGCTCGACCCATTCTGCTCGGTAACCGCGAGCGTATAAAACAAATCGTTACAGAAAACCACATTGACATAACAGACATTCCTATTGTTGACCCACGTGTTGACACAGAACACCTCAACACCTTTGGCGAACTCTTTTTCGAAAAAGCAAAACGCAGAGGCTTCTCTGTTTACGAAGCCAAAAAAGTTATGCGCGAAAGAAACTACTACGGTGCTATGATGGTAGAAACCGGACAGGCCGATGCACTCATCTCAGGACTAACACGCAACTATGCCGACACCATACGTCCTGCTTTACGAATCATTGGTGTGCAGGAACATGGTACCCGCGTTGCAGGCATGTATATCATGATGACAAAAAAAGGACCCTTGTTTTTTGCAGATACCACCATCAACGTAAACCCCACATCAGAAGACTTGGTTGAAATAACGCTGCTCACCGCCAAAGCTGTGCAGCAATTCAACATCAAGCCACGCATTGCACTGTTGTCTTTCTCAAACTTCGGCACGTCAAACGACCCCTCTGCAGTACGCATCAGAAAGGCTGTAGAAATAATGCACGACAAATTTCCGGGCATGATAGTAGATGGCGAAATGCAGGCAAACTTTGCACTTAACATGCAGATGCTGCACGACAGTTATCCCTTCTGCGAACTCATCAATGGTGGTGTCAACACACTCATCTTTCCAAACCTCGATGCCGGAAACATTGCATACAAACTTCTGCAATCTATGGAAGCAGCCGAAGCCATTGGCCCTGTGCTTCTGGGCATGAAAAAACCCGTACACATTCTTCAACTTGGCAGCAGTGTCCGCGACATTGTGAACATGGTTACCATTGCTGTTATTGATGCACAAAGCAGGAAGCAACAGTAGCATTTTGTCTTTGTGTAGAGAATTTTTTGGAGCACAAGCTTCAGTAACTCCATCAGTGGTTCCGTCCTGCTGTCGCCCCGGTGCATGGCACCGCTCTCGCACATAATCCTTGCAGGTCTCCATCAGGGCTAATAGCATCGGCATAAAACATTTTCATGCTGTATAATTATTTGGGCTTAACACTTTTCACCTCATCGCTTTTTCCTTTTACATTGTACGTTAAGTATTTTACTTTCTGCATACCCTGTGCTATAACTATGTCACCCACCTGCTTAAAATTGTCACCGACCTTTTGAGCATTAAACAGCTATTAGGTCATAAAAGTCTGTGCACTACCATGATATATACACATGTAAGTAAAAACACCTAAGCAAAATACAAAGCTCGTTAGACAAAATAGGGTATGAACTGTAAATTTGTACAACTTCTTAATACCGCTATATTTGTGAGGTATTCGGCATGTTTTAGATGAAAAACTTCTTATATATAAATGTTATGTGCAACCCTATTTGACCGACATTGCTAACTTTAAACAGACAAAAAACAAATGACAATGATAAAATTAATACAAGTTACGATTGACAAATACAAAAGTATTCAGAAATCACAAACCGTAAATATTGACCCTTCAATTACGACTATTGTTGGAATGAATGAAGCAGGAAAAACTTCTTTTCTAACTGCCATTGCAAAGACAAACTATTTTACCGCAGACCCAGACTTTGTTTTCGACATAACTCAAGACTACCCAAGAAATGAGTTAATTGATTTTCAACATAGCGAAGATGACTGCGATATTATTCAATGCAAGTATGAAATTTCGACTGACTTGTTAAAGGAGATTGAAGAAGAATTTGGTAAAGGCGTTTTTACAACAAAAGAGTTTACTTATACCTGTCATTATAAATCTAAAACAAGCACATTTGGAGGACTTTCTGCTAATCAGAAAAAGTTTTTAGAGCTTCAAGTTTCTGAATATGCTCTATCAGATGCAACCAAAGAAGCCATAAAGAAAACCGCATCATTGAAAGACATTGCAAACATTGTTGCCGTAGAGGGGGATGATGATTTAGCAGCGTTCAAAACAGAAATAAAAAGAATTATTGACGGAGGCTACAACACGGCATCTTGGACAAATTTGTTAGAATCCTATATTGCTAAAAATTGGATAAAAGCCAAAATGCCTAAGTTTTGGTATTTTGATGATTATTACCCATTAAGAGGAAAAATAAACATCAATAAACTGAAAAATGAACCACCTACAAACGAAAAAGATAAAACTTCAAAGGCGTTATTTGAATTAGCAAGAATAAAACCTGAAGAAATATTAAATGCAACCGAACAGGAATACGAAAAATATATCGCTCTATTGGAAGCATCTTCCAATAAAATAACTAATGAAATTTTCAAATATTGGTCAACCAATAAGAATCTTGACATTGAATTCAAAATTCAGAATACAACTAACCCACAAGGACAGCCAGAAAAAATACTCGATATACGAGTTAAAAGTCAACGACATAAAATAACTCTGCCTTTAGATAGACGGAGCAAAGGATTTAATTGGTTTTTCTCCTTCATAATTTGGTTCAGCAAAATTCAAGCTGATAAAAACTCCGATTATGTTCTTCTATTGGATGAACCAGGTTTAAATCTACACGCCTCTGCACAAGCTGATTTACTTCGCTTCTTTGACGATCTTTCTAAAAAGTATCAAATAATCTATACGACACACTCTCCCTTTATGGTAGAAACAGAACATCTTGACCGAGTTCGCACTTGTTTCGAGACAGAGGAAGGAACGATAATTTCCGATTCCATACAAGAGAAAGACCCTAACACATTATTCCCATTACAAGCTGCATTGGGCTACGACATAGCACAAAATTTATTTGTATCTAAAAACAATTTGCTTGTTGAAGGTCCGGCTGATTTAATTTACTTGACTTTAATATCAAGCATACTTGAATCAGAAAAAAGAACTTTCCTTAAAGACAACATCACAATTGTTCCTGTTGGAGGTTTAGACAAAGTTTCAACTTTTATTTCATTGCTTCGTGGCTCTAAATTAAATGTTGCTTGTTTACTTGACACATTCACCGACCAAAAAGGAAAGCAAAAAGTTGCAGACCTGATTATGCACAAAATTATTAAAGAGAAAAATATTAGATTCTTTAATGAGTTCGCTAACAACGGTAAAACAACAGCTGACATTGAAGACCTTTTCGATAAGGAAGAATATTTGAAAATCTTCAATGCTGCATTCGATAAAGAACATCCAACTATCAAAGTTGCAGACCTTGACAATACTATTGACACTATATTAAAGCAGATAAATAAAGTAATTGGTAAAGAAAGGTTTAATCATTACAGACCAGCTAATAAACTCAACCAACTTGGAGTTGACAAAAGCTACTTCAAACCAAAAACCTTAGACAACTTTGAGAAAATGTTTGCTGAGATAAATAAGTTATTCTAGTGGAATGAGAAGAAGGGCAGCACATAACAGGCGTTTGGCTCAATGGCGGGTGACGTGGTTAATTGAACATTCTACCTCGCATCAACTTTTGTGGTGTATTGACAGTTTAGTGCTCCGAAATCCGCCACTGCGCCAAGCGCCAAACCGTTACCAGCAAGCGTAAAACGACACGACACAACAGACAAAGACGAACTTAGACGAGAAAAAAGTAAACCATTTTGACAGGTGAACACAGACATAGAAACGATACAACAAACGGACAGCGATTAAACCGACACTCATTGCCAACCCTTCTGTGTTTTAATTTTTTCCCCACCGCACAAAAAAAATTGAATTTCTATTGTCATCGCACAAATGGCACATTTGCTTTTGCCCCAACCACACAAGCCAGCCCTTCAGCAAAAGCAAAAGAGCCATTTTTTGCCACCGCACCGATTAAAAACGTAAATTTCGGGATTGAAATATGACATACGAATCAGAGAAAATAACAAGAAAGAAAAGAATTGACCAGCAGCTAATAGCTGCCGGTTGGCATATCATTCCTTACTCTGAGGGAATGGACTTGTCTATTTTGACAAATCACGCAATTGAGGAATTGCAAACAAAAAACGGACCTGCGGACTATGCTTTGGTTGTAAATGGAAATTTATTAGGTGTGGTTGAAGCAAAGAAATTGGAGGTTGGTGCAGCAAATGTGTTGGAACAAGCCAAGCGATATTCAAAAGGTGCAGATAAGACAATTGGTGAATGGAATCAATATCGAGTTCCATTTTTGTATTCTTCTAATGGTGAATTGATTTACTATTTAGATGTAAGAGACAACAAAAACTTAAGCCGACAGATTTACAGTTTTCATAAGCCAGAAGCGATGGAAACTTTATTTAACGCAAAACGAGATACGGCTTTGCAATGGCTGAAAGTCAGGCCCATTAATACTCCCGGACTTAGGCCTTACCAAAAAGAAGCTATACAAGCTTTTGAAAATAATTTGGAAGACGGCAAACGCCTGATGCTTTTAGCAATGGCAACAGGAACAGGAAAAACTTTCACCACAGTTAATCTTGTTTACCGAATGTTGGCTTCCGGTTATGCTAAACGCATTTTGTTCTTGGTTGATAGAAAGTCGTTAGCCGCACAAGCCGTTACTGCTTTTGCATCATTTGACACACCGAGAAATATCAAGTTTAAAGACGAATACGAATTATACTCACAACGCTTTAAGAAAGAAGATTTTGAAGGGGAAGCATACGACCCAACTGTGTTGCCTAATTCCTATTTGACAAATCCTGATGGAACAAAAACCTTTCTTTATGTCTGCACCATCCAGCGAATGGCAATTAACCTTTACGGCAAAGCGGGTGCATTTGGTGAGGATGAAGACCTGTCTGCCGAGCAGGCAGGAAGTGGAGACGATGATGCAGAAACGCTTTCAATTCCATCGCATGCTTTCGATTTGATTATTGCTGACGAGTGCCACAGAGGTTACACTTCAAAAGAAACGAATGTTTGGCGAAATGTTTTAAATCATTTTGATGCCGTTAAAGTTGGTTTAACTGCAACGCCTGCATCACATACGGTTGCCTATTTTGGAAAACCTATTTTCAATTATCCATTGCAACAAGCCATTGACGAAGGGTTTTTGGTAGATTATGATGCTGTGGCTATCAATTCGGAAGTGTTGATGAACGGAGCTTTTTTGAAAGAAGGCGAACAAGTGGGGATGATTGACACTGAAACAGGCAGAGAACAAATTGACCAATTGGAAGATGAGCGGGAATTTACTTCAACAGAGATTGAAGAAAAAATTACAGCCCCCGACACCAACCAAAAAATAATTGAAGAACTAAAAAAATATACTGACGAGTGGGAACAACGCACAGGGCGTTTTCCAAAAACCTTGATTTTTGCATCCAACGACATACCCATGATTTCACATGCTGACCGTTTGGTGAGCATTTGCAAACAGGTTTTTAATCAGGGTGACGATTTTGTGGCAAAGATTACAGGCAGCCCAACGGTGGACAGACCTTTGAAAAAAATTAAAGAGTTTAGAAACAGACCCAATCCGAAAATTGTGGTTACCGTTGATATGTTAAGCACAGGAGTTGACATTCCTTCTCTGGAATACATTGTTTTTCTCCGACCTGTTAAAAGCCGTATTCTTTGGGAACAAATGTTGGGCAGAGGAACACGAAAATGTGATGACATCGGCAAAACTCACTTTGTAATCTTTGATTGTTTCAACGGAACATTGATAAAGTATTTTAAAGATGCCAGCTACAACTTTAAAATTGACCCACCGGGAACCGATACCATAACCATTAAAGAACTGATAGAAAAAATATACAACAACGAAGACCGCAGAGCCAATGCCAAGCGTTTGGCAAAACGACTGCATAGAATTGAAAAAGATATGAGTGGAAATGCCCGTGACAAATTCAAAACCTATATTCCTGATGGCGATATGGGAAAATTTGCCGAGCAGATTTCTAATTTTTTTGATAAGTATAAGTAATGGCAAAATCGTTACCCGAAATATTTGAAAGCTTCACCAGTGTGATGGAATTGCTCCGAAACGAGCAGTTTCAAAAGCTATTGGTGGACTACGAAAGAGCCAAAAAGGTTTTTCTGGTTGGGTATGAGGTGCAGGACGAAGTGAGTTCGATGGTGTTGTTTGAAGCAGAAGGAAGATACGGTTTACAACCAATGGATTATTTACTGGCATTTTCTGAATTTGTAAAACGAAAAGAAAATGAAATTGCCGCCATCAGCATTTTGTTAAACAAGCCAAAAGATTGGAACACCAATGCTTTGAACGAACTAAGGCAAAAACTAAAAGAGAGCAATTATGATGAAGCCAGTTTGCAAAAGGCACACAAAATCGTTTATCAGAAAGATGCCGTTGACATCATCAGCATGGTAAAGCATGCAGCCAAAGAAACCGAACCTTTGTTAAGCCCCGAAGAACGGGTGAACCAAGCCATTCAGAAAGTAACAACCGGAAAAAGGCTGAATGACGAACAACAAAAATGGATGGAATACATCAAAGAACATCTAAAACAAAACATGACTTTAGACGAAGAAGATTTGCAGGAATTACCCGTTTTTGCTGACAGAGGCGGACTGAACAAATTCAAAAAAGTATTTGCAGACGATTACACCAAATTGATTCAAGAAATAAACTTAGCAATAGCAGCATAATATGAGTGATGTAGTAAATAAATTGTGGGGCTTTTGCCATACGCTTCGCCACGAGGGCATTGATTATAACGATTACATAGAGCAACTGTCGTTTCTTCTCTTCCTGAAAATGGCAGATGAAAAAGAAGTGCATCTGCATAAAAAATACAACTGGCAATCGCTGACCAAATTAAGCGGTGGCGATTTGATGGACCATTACACCGACACCCTGCGTGAACTGGCCAAAGAGCAAGGTCTGTTAGGTGAAATATTTACACAAGCACAAAATCGCTTCAACAACCCGGTGAGTTTGAAAAAACTGCTGAACCTGATTGAAGAAGACGAATGGACGAGCATGGATGTGGATGTAAAAGGTGCTGCCTTTGAGGGACTGCTGGAAAAAGCCGCCAGCGAAGGCAAAAAGGGTGCAGGGCAATACTTTACACCACGACCTTTGATACAAAGCATGGTGCGGTTAATGAAGCCCGACCCGAGAGGCAAAAGTTCATTTACCATTTCCGACCCCAGTTGCGGCACAGGTGGTTTCTTAGTATCGGCTTATGAATGGCTGATGCAGGAAAGCAAAGGTGCGCTGCCCCGTGAAGATGTAAAACGCATTCGTGAAAAAACCTATTACGGACAGGAGTTGGTGGCAAGGCCAAGGCGACTGGCTTTGATGAATATGTATTTGCATGGCGTTACCCCGAAAATAAAACTGGGCGATACCATTTACAACACACCCGACAGCACCAGGTTTGATGTGGTGTTGGCCAATCCACCCTTTGGAACAAAAGGAGCAAACCAGGTTCCCGAACGGGATGATTTTACGGTAGAAACCAGCAACAAGCAGTTGAATTTTGTGCAGCACATTATGAGCACTCTGAAACCGGGTGGACGTGCTGCCATAGTGTTGCCCGACAATGTGTTGTTTGAAGACAAAGCAGGTGAAGTATTTGAAATACTGATGCAGGATTGCAACCTGCACACCATTGTGCGTTTGCCCAGAGGAACCTTTACTCCCTACGCACAGGGTGTAAAAGCCAATGTGATTTTCTTTCAGAAAGGTTTGCCCACCGAAAAAGTTTGGATTTACGACAACCGCAGCAACATTGAAGGCATTACCAAAAAAGACCGTCCGCTAACCGACAAGCATTTTACCGATTTTGAAAAATGCTACGGCACCGACCCTAACGGAAAAAGCAAACGAAAAGACGAAGGCGAAACAGGGCGTTTCCGTTGTTTTACAATAGAGGAAATTACAAAACGGAATTACAAACTCGACATTACCTGGCTGAGAGACGAAAGCATAGAAGATGCCGACAGCTTACCCGAACCCAACGACCTTGCCACAGAAGCCATTGCAGAACTGGAAGCTGTGGTGGACGATTTAAAAGAAATATTAACCCTACTGGAATTCAATGGAGAATAGTTTACCACAAGGTTGGGAATTCCCGTTATTAGGTGAAGTAGTTAATATTACTTCTGGTAATTCTTCTTTAACTAAAAAGGTTTACAAAGAAGATGGGAAATATATTGCATTTAGTGGAACTGGCCCTGATGGCAAAGTTGATTTTTTTGAGGAAGAAGGTGAAGCTATCATATTGAGTGCTGTTGGAGCAAGATGTGGTAAATGTTTTAGAGCAAATGGGCAATGGACAACTATTGCTAATACTTCGGTAATTAGAGCATTTGCAAATGACGATAAACATGTTGACTACCTGTTCTATTTATTGAATAATGAAAATTTTTGGCCAAAAGGGGGTTCAGGCCAACCGTTTGTTCAAACGGGAAAGGCACAAAAAGAAATACATATCCCCCTTCCACCCCTTGACGAGCAGCACCGCATAGTAGCCAAGCTAGATGCGGTAATGCAAAAAGTAGAAAGCAACAAACAACGGTTAGAAAAAATACCAATCATTTTAAAACGATTTCGGCAAAGTGTGTTGGCTGCTGCTGTAAGTGGTAAGTTGACGGAGGAATGGAAGAAGAAGAATGGATTTAAAGAATGGGACGAAGTTGAATTAAACTCCGTAATTCCGAAAGGTGGAATTTTTGATGGCCCATTTGGTTCAAATTTAAAAACTGCTGATTACACTGATAAAGGTATTCGAGTTATTCGTCTTGAAAATATTGAACATCTATATTTTGTTCACGAAAAGGAAACTTATATAACAAAAGAAAAATATCAGTCTTTATTGCGTCATACAGTTGGCGAAGGTGATATAATTTTCTCTTCTTTTATTTCTGAAGAAATAAGGGCTTGCATTTTACCTTATTTACCAACTAAAGCAATTGCAAAAGCTGATTGCTTTTGTATTCGACCAGATGAAAATAAAATAGACAAGTTCTTTCTGCTTTTTGTATTGACTTCAATGCGTTCATTTGAACAATTGGTTTTGAATATTCACGGTGCAACAAGACCTAGGATAAACACTACCCAACTAAAAACACTATCGATCCCGCTTCCTGAAGTCGTAGAACAAAAAGAAATCGTCCGAAAGGTAGAACAACTCTTTGCATTTGCCGATAAGTTAGAAGCCCGCTACACCAAAGCCAAAGCCATGCTGGATAAACTTCCCCAAAGCATTTTGGCAAAAGCATTCCGTGGCGAGTTGGTTGCACAAAATCCGGAAGATGAACCTGCCAGTGTTTTATTGGAAAAGATTAAAGCAGAAAAGGAAACCCTTCGGCAAGCTCAGGGGAAAAAAGGCGGCAAAAAAACCAAAGCATATTCCATTGAAGAAAAGCCCATGAAAATAGCTGCGGAGAAAAAAGTAAAATACAAAAAGGTAAAAGCGTAAATGTATTACGCCCTTACTGGGATAAGTTCCAATTGCTTTTTCTGTTTCCAAAACGAAGCAATTTTTACAATGGCACCGATGCCTACAATTAAACCGGTAGCGTTCAGGTAATCGTCCAGCTTTTGATTTAGTGTGTGGTCTTCTTTGTTGCGTATGGTTTTTACGCCAAGAAAAAACTGCAACTCTACATCGCTTATTTTTTTGTCCTTATTGCAATAGGTAAGCAAATGATGTAGGTCCGCCCTGCGGTTTTTCAAGAAGGCAACAAAGCCGTTGTCTTTTTTGTAATAATCTTCCAGCAGGTTTTCCATGATTACGGCCAAATCTTCAATGGCATTTTCGGTTTGGTTTATTTCTATCAACTGAATGGCTTTAGCAATTTTAGCCGTTACATTCGGTTCAATGTCTTCAAAATGTTTGGCCAGATTATCCAGTTCCAGTTTCACCGCTTCGGTAAAACCTTTTTGCCTGCGTATGCTGTCCATAATCAACCGCACATTGGCTTGTTCGGCTTCCTTTCGCTTTTTTCTTTCTTCTTGTAAGGTTTCATTCACCTTCCAAAGACCTAATCCCATAATCACAATGACAACGATTAGGATGATGATTGTATTCTTGTTCATGTAAAAGTATATTCGATAGTTTCAGATTTTATATGATTATTTATTTCCTGCAATGGCACTTATCAAGAGGAAAGCAAGCGAACCCAACACAAGCCCACCTACCCATTTTTCGGCATCGGCACTTTTGCGTTGATTATGGCAAGCCGTGTTGGTATAGGTTTGGCAGTTGTAAGTAATGGGCTTGTAGCTTTCGCCCCTGAGTATTTCATTTAACCCAATTTCAATTACTTTCAAAGGAGTATTGCTGCACTTTTCGTTGTAAATGTAAATCGCTTGTCCTTCAATAAAATCGGCAGCCGTTGTGATGTGTGCCTTTCCATAGTGATAATGATTGTGCAAAAAGTAATGTGTGCCATAAGCATCTTCACCCAAATAAATACCCGGGTGCTTTATTTTGGATAAAGTGCCAATCTTAAAGCGGTAATAAACCTTTCCGCTATGTTCGTTGAAGTAGATTGTGAAAATGCTTCCGTTGTCGTTGACAATTTCAACGCGGTTATTGTAGAGGTAGAAATTTTTCATCGTCCGAATTTTTTTAATGTGTTTTCGAGTTCCCTAAAGGACTTATTGATATCTCTGATTGCCTTTTGATTGTTGCCATTACTGTCTTTCAGCTGTATTTCCTGACCGCAAGAACATTTTATCCGTGCTTCATCAGCTACTTGCCGAATAGTTACAGAAATTGACCGTTTACATTCAGGGCAGTCAATATTTACGGATTGTTTACTTATGTCTATCATCGCTTAATGCTTTTTGTCTTTAGGTGGATTAGGGTCGTTTCCATAAGAGTCTTTATCACGAATGGTTCCGTCAGAACGATGGATAACGACTTCTGATTTATTGTTAATGGCAATCTCTCTTGCAATTTTAATTGCTTCTGCTTGTGTGTTCACAATAGCAGTTTTACGGCTATTGCCTTCGCCTTTTACCGCCCATTCTTTTCCACTTGGGACTACATGTTGATTTTTCTTACTCATGATATTTGACTATTTAAAATTATCCGTTATTCTTTTTTTGTCTTCATTTTCCTTGTCATTCTTATGATACAATTCAATGAAGGTAATTTTTTGTTCTTCAGGAAAGTGAGCATAAATCAATCTCAACCCTGAATTTACCCCTCTTCCTTTCAATGCTTTACAAGCAATTTTCTTAACCTTGATGATACACGTTTCTAAACCCAAATTATCAATACGAAAACTAAACGGTGGTCGTTCATCGGGTGTAACTTCTAGCACTCGTTTAACCACATCTAAATCGTCATTTAGCGTTCTGTATTTTTTTAAAAGGTTTTTCAAATCCTTTTTAAATTCGGTTAATTCGTCAAAGGTCATTGTTCTTCAATTTCATCTCCATAGTTTCTCACAGAGAAAGGAGCATCTCTATAAAAAGCTAATTCATAATTTATTTCTTCTCCTTCCTTTGAAGCAAGCCAAGGCATATCCTTATGAGAATAGTTGCTGATTGCAGCAGCAGACCAATCACTCATTTGTTCTATAACCCTGTCAATGATTTCTTTTTCACTTGCCCTTAATTGAGTTAAATCAGCTTTTTCTAAAGGCAAATAGCGAGTTTGAGGATAACCATGGTATTCTGTTTTCACTCTTTGCAACTGACCTTTTTCAATCATTTGACCAATGATTGTATCTAATTTTTGCGGAACTGGCCCATAAGGTAATTTGCGATATTTAGCACCTGTTAAATGTTCCTCATACAATTCATAATAATTGAAGTCCGAGAAATAGAGCAACTTATAAAGAACCGTTTCACCAACATTTGGCTTACCTGCACAGCGTTCAAGGATATACAACAAGACATTTTTAAACTTATTGACTTGCAAGGTTGGCACTGAAATACGTTCTTCTTCTTTCTTTGCCTTTTTTTCTTCTTTCAAATCAACATCTTGACTTGCAGAAAAATCCTTAGACATAAAATCGTCCAGCGAAAACTCCAAAACCAATGACAGTTTTTGCAATTCAAGAATATCAACGCTTCTGTTTCCTAACTCAATTTGAGCCAAAGACGGTCGGGAAATTTTGACACTTTTAGCCAAATCTTCCTGAGACAACCCTTTCATTTTACGAAGTTCGGTTATCCTCTGACCTATTTGCTTTTGTGACAATTTTATGTTCATATCAATTTATGTTTCGCTGTTTAACGGGACAAAGATAAAGATTGTTTTAATACAAAACAAACATTTGTTTCAATTTAAAACATTTACTACATTTGCCAAATGAAAAGTCAACGCACAAAAGCACACACATTGCCAAGTCGCACGGCCTGTCCCGACCCTTCGGGAAGCCGACACACAAGCCAAAACTTGGCAAAGAGTGTGCTTATCCCAACCCAAGAAGAAATTCAATTTTTTTCTCCCTTCTTCTGAAAATATTAAAAATCCGCAACACGCACAAACCAACACGACAAAGACAATGAAACTCAATAACGACAATGGTTTACAAGGACAGATTAACAGAACCACTGGCTATAACACGGTATTGCCAAAATGGCGGGAGAAGTGCTTCTATGAAACAATTGTGCAAGGTTCAACAGTAGTATTTCTATTGAACTTTAGTGCTAATAATCCGCCACTTCGGCAATACCCAAACCGTCAGGTCGCGCCCCTTTGCGCCCCTAACAGTTGAAATAAACTCTTCTACAAAAGCATCTATAAAACGGATTTCATTGTCTGGAGCTATCTGACTTTCATGGTTTGAAAAAGTTATTCGCTCCCGATTTATTCCTGTTAATGCGGACATTGCTACGTCAAATATTTATTATCTAAACACACAACATTATCCCTATATTTGAACATGTTTTTGAAATTATTTTTTTTCACAGACTGCTGTTATAGCCAATGGCATGATGATACTCGCTAAAACAAACAAACACCTCAATAAAAGACAGTAAACAAACACATGAAAATAGAAAAAATAATTTTTGGATTTTCGCTTTTAATTACAACAGCGGGATATTGCCAGAAAAATCAAATTCAGGTTTTAAGCAATGAAAAGGTGTTTGGCAAAAGCCTTGTTGATAGTTTTGTTGTAAAAGGTATGGAATATGTTTTCCCTGACAGAATTCATGAAACGTTTTTAGACGAAACAACCGGACTTTTAACAGTTCAGCTAAGGGGCTTGAGTAAAAACGGAAAATGGCTTGACAAAAGTGGAAAAATTATTCAATTCGACATTAAAAACCAAAAGGTTTTATGGAGTAAAAAAATCGCATTTCATGCGAGTAATTTACAACAGTTTAGTAAAACAATAATTCATTCTTTTGGAAATAAGAGTTATTGCCTTGATATAAATACAGGAGAAAAACTTTGGAAAGTCAAAAACAATATTTATTTCGTTGACCCTGTGGACAATATTGGTATTGGCTATAAATTTAGAAACTCAACAGGCTATACAAACGAACTCGAAGGAATAGATTTAAAAAATGGTAACATACTTTGGAAACGATATTTATTTAGGGAATTTGGCTGGAACGATGTTTTTTATATAGATGACTCCACTTTAATTGTTGCAGCAGCAGGTTAGCACAAAATAAATATAAAAACAGGAATAGGATGGGACTACTACTCTGTTACTGGTAAAAAAGATTATTCACGAACCGTTGCAGCTAATGCGGCTGGTGCGGCATTGGGCTTACTGACTGGTACTTTTGTAATGTCCACAGGACACAATTTGGTTCGAGATTTAGTTTCAAATACTTTAGTTGATAGTAGCAATATTTATTTTGCCTCAAAAGAAAAACTGGTTAAAATTGATATGCAAACGGGAGAAGTTATATGGAAGTTCCCTTTTCCTGATGACATAGCAAGCAAATCTACAATCTTCATAAAAGGAAACATCATATATATGGTTAATAAAGGGATGGCTTTTATGGGTAACAGACAGTTAGACTTTGGTAAGCCATTTTTTGCTGCTTTTGACGGGCAAACAGGTAATCAAATATTTTTATCGATAATAGATGTCAAAGACGACCCGATATTGAGTTTTGAACTACACAGCAAAGACATATATTTTACTTTTAAAAACAGAGTCGCAAAATACTCAATGGAAACTGGAAATGAAATTTTGCAAAAATCATTTCCAAAAGACGATTTTGGAGAGTTGAAATACTTTGTTGGAAGCCAAGTTTTTATTACAGCTCAAAGCGGTGATTTAATAAATCTCAATCAATCTGACTCTACAAAGTTGTTTGTATTCACAAATCAGTACAAGACATTATCACTTGACGAACAACTTAGCATATCTAAAACAATTGACTTTAATGAGTTGAGTATTTGTTACGAACGAAAAAACGATTTTAAATTCTTCGCAAAAGATAAAAATACTTTGATTGTAAACAAAGAGGGAAAAAGAATTGCGGAAGTTGAAGCGACATCAAATGCATTTATGATTGGCAATACTTTATACGACACACAAGACAAAAATTTTACTGCAACAGATTTGACTAAAGTATTGCAGAATGAATAAAGCCATAGCCACTAATTGACTTCAACTGTCAGGTCGCGCTCCTTTACGCCCAAGACAGGAGAAATAAACTCTTCAACAAAAGCATCTATAAAACGGATTTCGTTGTCTGGAGCTACCTGACTTTCAAAGTTAAAAAAAGTTATTTGCTCCCGATTTATTCCTGTTAGTGTGTGCATTGCTATGATCAATTTTTATTATCTAAATACACTACATTATTCCTATATTTGAACATGTTTTTGAAATTAATTTTTTCACAGACTGCAATTGTGTGTCATACCAACTCAAAATTATATGTTTGAAGAGTTAGAAAAATACAAATCCAAAGACCATTTCTTTTTCTCTGCCAATGAAGAACTTGGCGAAGTATGTAACGCACCTAAAAGCGGAATAGGAATTTATAGCGTTTACGAACTTAAAAATGGACGGGTAAATTTGGTTTACATTGGCAGCTCAGGGAAAATAAAACAGGACGGAACAAAAAAAGTTAGATTAGGTGGAATTTGTGACCGAATTATTAACGGCAAACAATTTGGCGGACCAAGAAGACAAACTTGGAAACAAAAACTGACAGATGAAAAAATAGATGCACTTGACATTTATTGGTACGAAACTTTTAACAAGAAGAATGCGGATATACCATCATTTGTAGAGGGCGTGATTTTACAAAGGTATTTTGAGATATATGGACAACTTCCTAAATGGAACAGAGAGTTCTAATCAATGAAAAGGATAATTGAATCAACTTAACTCAACTCAACTCAACTCAACTCAACTCAACTTGAATTTGACCTAACCTGTCAAGTCGCGCTCCTTTGAGCCCATTTTGCCTTGCCCTGAAATAGGTTTACATCAAAAAGTATGACTCATTGACTTGTTTGAAGATGGTATAAAACATGAAAAATTTCATTTCAATTTACATCAAAACAAAGAAGGCTTCAAGTTGTATGGGGAGTATAGGATAGGGTTGTTTTTGTTTTACTTTCCAAATTTCATAATGTGTATCTAGAAAAGCCACTAAACATTAGTGTATTTATAATTTCATTTGACACATGCATCAGTTCTTCAACATGGCAATTCAAAAGTTCAGTAATTCGTCAACTCATCAACTTTCCGTACGTTTGAGGTCGCGTTTTAGCGTAGCAAAAAATTATAAAAGATAATGTACGATTATATTTCAGGAAAAATAACCCATGCAACTGCCACCTACATTGTTGTTGAAGCCAATGGAGTAGGATATCAACTACAGGTCTCACTGCAAACTTATTCAAAACTTAAAGATGCACAGAGTGCAAAAGTTTATGCCCATTTATCTATTAAAGAAGATGCACACCTTCTTTTTGGTTTTGCCGATGAAGATGAAAGACAGCTTTTCCGTAATCTTATTTCAGTATCAGGTGTGGGTCCGGGCACTGCCAGAGTCATGCTTTCATCGCTAAGCACTACAGAATTGCAAAGTGCCATAACCACAGGCAATGTGGCTGTAATTAAAAAAATTAAAGGCATAGGCGACAAAACCGCACAGCGCATAGTCATAGACCTTAAAGACAAGTTAGGAAAGGCAGGCGCCTCTGCACCGGTTTTATTAACACAAGGCAATACAATTAAGGAAGAAGCGTTAAGTGCTTTGCTTACTCTTGGCTTTAACAGAAATGTGGCTGAAAAAGAGCTAAATAAAGTGATGGCTGGTGGTGGTGAGTTTCAGTCTGTTGAGGTTTTGCTGAGAGAAGCTTTAAAAAATTTATAAATACGAACCTGTAAAAAATACTTCATTTTAACCAAAATAAAGCATTAAAAAAGTGTCCGTAACTGTTGATTTTTACCTTTAAACCGTTTGATTTTTTGTTTTATTTTTAGCCGGAAAATTTTTTATCACTCATTTGTAGGAACCCCAAATATCAGATATTTTGCAAGGACTAAAATTGCTTCGTTATTCAGTATTAAGTTTGTTTGCATTCCCGTTGATGTATGTCAATGGCGGAGGCAGTCCATCATCTTTTTCAGACTATTCAGACCTTACAGGAACACGTACCATTCCATTTCCTGTTGATACTCCTGTTAACCTTCCTTATCCTTTTAACGACAGGTTAACCGACCCATATTCCAACCCTTACGATCATAGCCCGCTTTACGGAACCACACCTTCCAATGTTAATACCTCAGTTGAATACAACCCCGAAACAAGAGAGTACGACATAAATGAAAAAATAGGCAAAGATTTTTTCCGTAACCCTTCCTACATGACATTTGAGGAGTTTAAAGAAGATCAGTTTCGTAAATCAACACAGCAATATTGGAAAGAAAGGGCAGAAGGTGAAGATGCCATTACCCGCAAACCGCTAATTCCTAAAATTTATGTTGCAGGCGAAACATTTGACAGGATATTTGGTGGCAACACCATAGACATTCGCCCACAGGGCTCTGCAGAATTGACTTTTGGAGTTAACATCAACCGCACCGACAATCCACAGATCCCGGAAAAACAAAGACGCCTTACATCTTTTGATTTTAACGAGAAAATTCAAATGAATGTAATTGGAAACATAGGAGAGAAGATGAAACTCAGTGTCAACTACAACACCGAAGCGAGTTTCGATTTCGAAAACCAAATGAAGCTTGAATATACAGGCTATGAAGATGAGATTATCAGAAAAATAGAAGCAGGAAACGTTACCTTACCATTAACGGGGACATTAATAAAAGGTAGCCAGAGTTTGTTCGGGATAAAAACACAGTTGCAGTTCGGAAGACTTGGCGTTACAACAATTTTCTCACAGCAAAAAGGGCAGGCAAGCACCATCAATGTACCTCCCGGAGGTGGCCAGGTCACTAATTTTGATATTGATGGTGATCAGTATGAAGCCAACAGGCACTTTTACATCTCTCAATATTTCAGAGAACATTATGATGAAGCGGTAAGCAAATTGCCTACCATTGTTTCACCCATCAGCATCACCAAAATAGAAGTCTGGATTACTCAGGTAAACTTCAACTCACAGGATCAGACAAGAAACCTCGTAGCCATGCAGGATTTGGGAGAGTACAATGCCTATGCTTCCTCTTTTGTTGGACAAGGCACATCTGTTTATCCGTCAGACCAGCTGTCAAACAACCTCTATCAGAAACTAACAACAACCTATAGTGGTATTCGTAATTTTCAGTCTGCATCTTCTGTACTCGACCCATTATCTTCAGTTTACAATTTTTCGCCACAGCAGGACTATGAGTTAATTACCAATGCAAAAAAACTCAGTAGTACAGATTTTACTTACAATGAAAAATTAGGATTTATCTCGCTTAACTCCGAATTGCGTAATGACCAGGCATTAGCTGTTGCATTTGAATATACGGTTAACGGTAAAGTTTACAGAGTAGGAGAACTCACTACATCTGGTATTGACCCATCTCAACCACTTATTGTAAAACTTATCAGAGGCAGGAATTTTAACACGACACTACCATCGTGGAAACTGATGATGAAAAATGTCTATAATCTGAACGCTTTTCAGATTTCAAGCGAAAAATTCAGATTGGATGTTCTTTACTTCGACAATGCTGCCGGAAGTTATGTGCGTCAGTTGCCTGAGCCAAACGAACCAAAGATTGCTAATAAAAGTCTTATCAGAATACTTAATGCCGATAACCTGAACTCCAGTGGTGATGCAACACAATCCGGTGACGGTATTTTTGATTATGTTGAAGGAATAACAGTAAATAGTGCTACCGGAAGAATTATTCTGCCCTCTGTAGAACCATTCGGGCGTTATCTTGAATCGAAATTTTCAAATACATCAACGGCAGCAAAATATGTGTTTAAAGAGCTTTACGATTCAACCAAAACAATTGCCTTGGCACAGGGCAAAAACAAATTTAAGCTGAAAGGCTCCTATCAGAGTTCATCAGGTTCTGAAATTTCGCTCAATGCCATCAACATTCCACAAGGCTCTGTAAAAGTAACTGCCGGTGGAACTGAGTTAGTCGAAAATCAGGATTATACGGTTGACTACAATTTAGGTCGGGTAAAAATCATCAACACATCAGTACTTAATTCCGCAACACCTATTAAAGTTTCTTTAGAGAGTAATTCTTTGTTTTCCGTTCAGTCAAAGACATTGATGGGTGCACGGTTCGATTACAAGTTCAGTAAAGATTTTGCTGTTGGCGGAACCTTTATGCACCTCAACGAAAGACCTATTACCCGAAAAGTTAACATTGGTGATGAACCTATTTCGAACTCAATTTTTGGTTTGGACGGAACTTATCGTACTCGCTCACGATTCATCACAAAGTTGGTTGATAAAATTCCATTGATTAATACAAAAGAAGAATCATCGGTATCACTCAATGGTGAATTTGCTTATTTACTTCCAGGACATAGTAAAGCAATTGGTAAAAAAGGTAATGCCTATATTGATGCCTTTGAAGGTACACAGAGTACTATTCCATTAAATATTGCAGGTCAGTGGTTTTTAGCTTCTGTTCCAAGATTTCAACCTACACTCTTTCCTGAATTTGATTATGTGAGTGCCACAAACGATACGCTCGGTTATGGTTACAATCGTGCTAAAATAGCCTGGTACAATATAGACCCGACAGCTTTTTACAGAAGTAACAGCACCGTGTCATTATCAGCAGCAGAAAGAAGTAATCACAACGTTAGGCAAATAAGCGAAAAGGAATTATTCCCAAAGCGACAATACAGCAATGGCATTGTTCCTTATATGAATACTTTCGATATTTCTTTTTATCCGGATGAACGCGGACCATATAACTATGAAACGTCTGCACGTGCGGGATTATCTGCAGGAATTAATGCTAATGGTAATCTGGTAGATCCTTCATCGCGTTGGGGCGGCTTTATGCGAAAAGTGGAAACCAGCAATTTTGAAGAGTCAAATATTCAGTACATTCAGTTTTGGCTGATGGACCCTTTCAATGGCGATGCACCCGACTCAAGTTTATCCAATACGGGGACATTGTATTTTAACCTTGGTGATATTTCTGAAGATGTGTTGCGCGATGGATATGAAAGTTATGAGAATGGGTTACCTACTACAGCAACACCGGCAGCATACCGTCAGAATGCATGGGGGCGGACTCCCGTTGCACAGAATGTATTATACGCATTTGACAGAGATGAAAGTACACGTAAGCAGCAGGACGTGGGTTTAGACGGTTTGGGAAATGATGATGAGAAATTGCATTTCCTAACCAACTTTCTCGACTACATTGATGCCAACGTAACTAATCAGACTGTTAAAGATGCCATTCATGATGACCCTTCGTCTGATGATTTCAGTTATTTCAGAGGCGATGCTTATACCAATGCCGATGGAATCTTGAAGCGTTATAAAAACTTTAACGGCACAGAAAATAATTCACCTGTTGCAGGAAGTGGAACTTTTGTTCCTTCAAGCACGCAAACTCCCGATGCCGAAGATGCAAACCGTATTAACGGAATGGAAGTTGACGAAAATTATTTTCAATATAAAGTTGACATTGATCCTTCAAAGTTGGTGGTTGGACAAAATTATGTTAGTGATGTGTTGGAAAATGTAGCTGCATTAAACCTGCCTGATGCATCAGGCAAGACCATCACATGGTATCTTATTAAAATTCCTGTTAACGATCCAACCCGCGAGCGCATCGGACAGATTTCTGATTTAAAATCGGTAAAATTTATTCGTGTTTTCGCAAAAGGATTTAGCGGCCCCAAGGTTCTTCGTTTGGCAAAATTTGAATTCCTGAGAGGTGAGTGGAGGAAGTATGATTACAAACTCACAGGTATTCTAAGTCAGCCTGCAGTGTTTGATGTAGGAGCTGTTTCACTCGAAGAAAATAGTAACCGCGAGCCTATTAACTATGTTCTGCCACCTGATTTTGAACGTGAAATAGATGTTACCTCAACAAATCAGCGTCAGCTTAACGAGCAATCGCTTTCATTTAAAGTTTGCGAACTTGCTGATGGTGACATGAAGGTTTGTTATAAAAACACAACACTCGACATGCGTAATTACAAGCATGTTAAAATGGTTATTCATGCCGAGTCGTTTTTGCCACCGGCAAATCCAACCAACGATGGTGAGCTTTACGCAGTTGTTCGTTTAGGTTCTGACTTTACAGACAACTATTACGACTACCGCATTCCATTAAAAATGACTCCTTTTGGCAGCACCGACCCTACCGTTATTTGGCCAAAAGAGAATGATTTTGATATTGATTTGGATAAACTAACCGATGCCAAGCTGGAACGTAATAATGCCGGTGTTGCTTTTACAGATGAGTACTCGAAGTTGGATGGCAACAATGTAATTTTTATAAAAGGAAACCCTACATTGAGCGAAGTGAAAGTTATGATGTTGGGATTGTGGAATCCAAGCGGTGAGAATCCTGCATTCCCACCACGACCACCGGATGACGGATTGGCGAAGTGTGCAGAGGTATGGTTTAATGAATTCCGTATGTCTGACTTTAATGATAAAGGCGGCTGGGCTACCATCGGTCGTGCGCAGGTAAAACTTGCCGACCTGGGTAATGTATCTGTTTCAGGAGGCTATTCCACACATGGTTTCGGAAGCTTAGAGAGTAAGGTGGGCGAGCGCAGTAAAGAGGATGTCACCAATTATGATGTTGCCACATCGCTTGAGTTGGGTAAATTTTTCCCTTCAAGCACAGGCCTCACAGTGCCAATGTATTTTGGCTATGGTGAAGTTTTCAGCAACCCACAATACGACCCTCTTGACCCTGATATTGAATTCAGCCGGTCAATCAGCAATATTGATGATTCCAAACGCAAGCAAAACAGGAAACGTTTTTCTCAGGATTATACACGAAGGAAGAGTTTGAACTTTACCAACGTCAAGAAAAATAAGACTGGGAAGAATGCATCGAAGTCTAGAATTTATGATATTGAAAATTTTAATTTTACGTATGGCTACACTGAAGTATATAGGAGAAATATCAATACTGAATATGATATTCAGAAAGATTACCTTGGTGCAATAGGCTATAATTTTAATACCAACCCCAAGCCAATTACGCCATTCAGTAAAATGAAAGGTAAGTCGAAGTACCTGCGCCCGGTTAAAGATTTTAATTTTAATTATATGCCGTCAACCTTTAATTTCAGATGGGATGTAAACAGACACTATGGCGAGCTTAAAGTGCGTGATGTAAATGCAGTACTGAATCAGGGAGTTTCAGACAACTCTATTCCGGTGTTGTATGACAAGCGATTTACCATGAATCGTCAATATGGTACAAGTTGGGATATAACCCGTGCATTGAAGTTTGAATTTAATGCCAACAATCAAAGCAAAGTTGATGAACCTGATGGTGCATTAAACTCAGAAGAAAAACGCGATTCTGTAAGGAAAAACTTTTTCAACTTAGGACGCAATACAGATTACATGCATAATGCATCTTTATCGTACAATCTTCCATTAAATAAGTTGCCTATAACAGATTGGATTAGTATAAACACACGCTACAGCACAACCTATCACTGGACAGCATCACCATTAATAGTGAACCCTGACAATGGAAGGTATTATACAAATCCGGCTTTGGGTAATACAATTCAAAACTCAAATTCTATTCAGGTTAACAATAGTTTGAACATGACTTCTCTATACAATAAGTGGAAATTGTACAAGAAGTTAACAGCACCTCCAAAGCCAAAGACTCCAAAAAAGAAGGAGCCAAAAGTTGAAGCAAAAGCACCTGATGCTGCAAAAGACAGCTTAAAGACAAAGAGCGTTAAACCTCCGGAGAAGAAGAAGGAACAAGAAATAAATCCGGCAATAAAAGCCTTAGCGAAAGTTATTTTCAGTTTGAAAAATGTATCGTTTAACTGGAATGAAACCAATGGATTGTTGTTGCCAGGCTTTAACAGACAGAGTGAGTGGTTAGGTCAGAATTGGGATGGCAGCAGTGCACCGGGTTTTGCATTTACTTTCGGTAGTCAGAATCAGGACATCAGAGAACGAGCGGCAAAGAATGGTTGGCTTACAACAGACTCAACTTTTAACAGTCAGTTTACTTCTACCTATACACAAAACATCACAGGAAGAGCCACACTTGAACCTTTTACCGGATTTAATATAGATGTAAACTTTAACCGCAATTACTCATTAAGTACAACTGAAAATTACAGAGCCTTCAACAGCCCTCGTGCTAATGGTCGTTATTATGAAACATTGGCAAGAGTAGAAACAGGTAATTTCAGTATCAGCAATCTGATGTGGGGAACATCATTCACCAAAGACAGAAAAGATTATTCATCTACAATATTTGAGCGCTTTGCCGAAAACAGAAAAATCCTTTCGGAAAGATTAGGTAATGAAAATCCTAACTCTTCCGGTGTGGGCATTGATGGCTACAGAGATGGTTACAGCGGAACATCACAAGAGGTTGTGATTTTGTCATTCCTTTCGGCCTATTCTAAAAAGAGTGCATCACGCATGTCGCTTGATTTATTTCCCTCCATACCACTTCCAAACTGGACAGTACGTTATGATGGACTTACCAAGATTGCATTTGTAAAAAATCTTTTCCAGAGTGTTAACCTCAACCACGGCTATCGCTCAACTTATAATGTAAACAGCTTTACTACTGATGTTTCTTATGTTCCGGGCGGCAATGCACGCGACATCAACATGGATTTTATTCCTAAGCGACAAATAGGGCAGGTGAGTTTAAGCGAGCAGTTTAGTCCATTAATTGGAATTGACATAACCTGGAAAAACAGAAATAATAAATCGTCAGGCAGCAAATCTGCCACAGAGCGTGGTGGTCGTTCTTCCGGTGGAAATTTCACTACACGATTTGAATACAAACGCGATCGTAACATTTCACTCACACTTGCAGGCATTCAGGTAACAGAGGTAAAAGGCCGCGAGTTTACTTTTGGTGCAGGTTATCGTATTCCAAACTTTAAGTTTCCTTTCGGACTGTTTAAGAGTGTTAACTCACGCAGATCTAACGATTTGAATACCACATTAGATTTTTCAGTTCGGAAGAACACTACTATACTCCGAAAATTGGTTGAAGGAACAAATCAGCCAACTGCAGGTTTAACCATCATCTCTATCAAGCTGGCTTCTGATTATACGGTGAGTGAACGACTCAATTTAAGATTCTTCTTTGAGAAAACAATCAATACACCGGTGGTGTCAACTTCTTACCCCAATGCCAATACTGCTGTGGGTATTACGATTAGATTTACGCTGTCGCAGTAGGGTGGAGAATCTTTTTAATTAATTACAACCGAAAAATTTATTTTTACGGAAATTATGCTTGGGAAAATTATGTCATGTAATTGCTAGAGGGCTGCCTCACGGACAAGAGTAAATATTGCCAATGGCCGCTATGTACTTTAAATAAAAACTGGTATTAAAAACAGGAGGTCAGCCTATACCGTAACAGCCTGCTCTTTTACTTCCCTAACGGCATTTACGAAGTTATCAAAAAGATAGCGTGCATCATTAGGGCCGGGCGCGGCTTCCGGATGATATTGCACAGAAAAAGCTTTTTTGTTTTTCACTCGGATACCTTCAATACTTTGATCGTTAAGGTTTACATGTGTAATTTCAATCGCTGTATTTTTGAAAGTATCTTCCGGAATGACTCCGAAGCCATGGTTTTGTGATGTGACTTCTGCACGGCCTGTTACCATATTTTTTACAGGATGATTGATGCCGCGATGTCCATTAAACATTTTAAATGTTTTTATCCCACAGGCTTCTGCAAGTAGCTGATGACCCAGGCATATTCCCATCAGTGCTTTATCGGAATTGAGAATCTTTTTTACGGTATCAACCATGGCAGGCATGGCTGCAGGGTCACCGGGGCCATTGGAAACCATATAACCTTGTGGATTGAATTTTTCCATCTCTTCAAAAGAAGTGTTCATCGGAAAAACTTTTACATAACATCCTCTGTCAGCAAGACAACGTAAGGTGTTTTCTTTTACGCCCAAATCTATTACAGCTACATGTAATGCTGATGCAGGGTCGCCATAAGTGTATGATTTACCTGTTGTGACAGTGCTTGATAATTCAAGCCCTTCCATAGAGGGTACCTTGGCCAACAATGCATTCAATTTTACGAGGTCTGTTTCTTCAGAAGAAACAATAGCATTCATTGCACCTTTGCTGCGGATGTGTTGTACGATGGCACGTGTATCAACATCAGATACAACAACCATATTATTTTCAATAAAATAATCCTGTAAACTCTGATCGGCTTTTTTTCTTGAAAAATGGTCAGAGAAATTACGGCATATCAATGCAGATATTTTTGCTGCTGATGATTCTGACTCTGTCTGGCACACACCATAATTTCCGATGTGTACAGAGGTCATCACCATAATCTGCGATTTATAACTTGGGTCAGTAAATATTTCCTGATAGCCTGTCATACCGGTGTTAAAACAAATTTCACCGGTGGCAGTTCCAATTTTGCCTGCCGACTTTCCATAAAATACCGTACCGTCTTGAAGCAACAATACAGCGGGTGATTTATGTGCGTATTTCATTTCGAAAAGTTTCGCAAAGTTACCATTAAATCGGATATAAGATTTTTTACTTGTAAACAGGGTGTTGAAAAATCAAAGTTGCCCCTCATCCGCAAAACTGTAATAATCGTCACCGGCAATAATCACGTGATCTAATATGTTTATTTCCAGTAATTTTCCTGCATTGCTTAGTTTTGAAGTCAGGTTAACATCTGCCTGACTTGGTTTAGGATTACCGCTTGGATGATTGTGGCAAAGGATAATTCCGGAAGCTAAATTTTCTATTGCCGATTTAAAGATAATACGTGCATCAACCACAGTTCCCGACACACCACCTTTACTGATGTTTTCTGACTTGATAATCTGATTGGCGCGGTCCAATAAAAGTATTCTGAATTCTTCATGCGGCAAATCAGCAAGCATGGCTTTAAAAAAAGCTACTGCATCTTTGCTTGAAATTATTTTTTGTCTTTCCAGAGCCTGAGCCTGTGCGCGTCTGCGCCCTAACTCAAGTGCCGCAACAATTGTAATAGCCTTTACTTTACCCATGCCTTTGTACTTCATCATATCTTTTACTGATAGCTTAGATAATTCTGAAAGCTCGTTACGGGTATTGTTTAGTATCCTTTTGGCCAAATCAACAGCAGATTCCTGACGGGTACCTGAACGGATAAGGATGGCTAGTAACTCACTGTCGGTTAAAGCTTCCTTACCTTTTTCAAGGAGTTTTTCGCGAGGCCTGTCACTCTCCGACCACGATTTAATGTTTTTAGGTTCATCCATACTGCTAAGATAAGGTGTTAAACAAAAAAAGCCCGCATTTTAGCGAGCTTAAAATTCAAAATTATGAGAATTATTTTAAAGCAGCAACGTATTTTGTAATACTTGACTTAAGGTTGGCAGCTTTATTCTTATGAATAAGATTCTTTTTTGCCATTTTATCAAGCATACCGGATACTTCAGGAAGCATCTTTTCAGCTTCTTTCTTATCGGTAGTGGTGCGCAGTTCTTTCAAAGCATTACGCGAAGTTTTTGCCTGATAACGGTTTCTGTCTTTTTTAGCACCGTTGGCGCGAATTCTTTTTACTGCTGACTTGTGATTTGCCATAATTACAGTTTTTACTTTTTATTGATGGATATTAATCCTTAATTATTTTTGTAGCCCGTACGAGAATCGAACTCGTGTTTCCTCCGTGAAAGGGAGATGTCCTAACCCCTAGACGAACGGGCCAAACGTTTTTTTTGAGGCTGCAAATGTATAAAAACAATTTACATTCAAAGCCTTATAGAGCAAAAATTTTTCATTTTTCTGCTATTTGGCTGAAGTATTCATCGTTCTTCATAAAAAAATATCTTTAACAGCCTAAGTTAGACTTGATTAAAGGGTTAAGTTCAGACACGGTTTAACAGCCTAAAATAAAGAGAGTAATGCCTTTTTAACAAGTAAAGGTCTTTTTAAAAGGCTGCTGTAAGTTGCAAGGTATAATTTCTTGGCGACTCAATTTTTAATGGACGCAATGAGTATTCAAGGTTTGTGGCATTGTTTACTAAAAATGATGCTTTAAAAACATCGCTTAGTTTGAACCCTAAGCGAAGGTCATGCACCAAGGTGCCTTTGTCATTTTTTTCGCGATAAGCTTTTACACCTGTAGGTAAAACTGTTTCATCAAGATCATAAAACTTTTTATCAATGTTTTTCATGAAACTGTAAAAACGAAATCCGTAACCTAAAGAAATAAATTTCCATGTTAGCTCAATATCCATTTTGGCAATATGCTGAAATCGGTATTTGAGAATATTTTTTGAGGTGTCTGTGCTGGTGTTGCTGTATGATAATGAGTCGGGTAAAAAATCTGTTGGAGGGTTGTCTGTGGCAAAGATGTAGTCAGGCTCCAGACTTTGGGGCAGTGTATATGTATATCCACCCAAAAAGCTTATGGAGAAATTGCGGACTGGTTTTCCTTCACCCATAATGGAAACTTCAAGCCCTTTAACACGTGAGTTTCCTGTATTCACAAATTTAAATCCGGCTAACTGATCGGGTTGCCATAATGCATAAATATATTCAATGGTGTTGTGATAGCGTTGTTCAAAAACTGCTATATCAGCAAAACCAAAAAAATTTCCTATCTTAAAACCTTGCTTTATTCCTGCTTCTGCATTCCAGCTTGATTCCGGTCTTACCTCCGGATTTGGAAAAACAGAAATTCCACCGGCACCGGTTTCTATAAATTTTTCAGCAATGGTAGGGTAACGATAGCCTTGTCCATAGGAGCAACGGATAAAAGTTCCTTCTGTAAGTTGATAATTTAATCCTGCACGCAAAATGGGTTCTAGTTGTGCATCTTTATTGTTCATTTCAAAATATTCAGCTCTGAAACCAGCTGACACCAAAAGTTTTTTTATCAGCTTTTTTTCCAATTGTATAAATGCTGCATAGTTTTCAAGTGTGTTTTTATTGCTGCCGCTTCCTGCATACAGTGAGGCCTGACTGAATGATTGCTGAAAATAGGCTCCTGATGTAACATTTAATCTTCCTAATGAAATTATTTCGCGGTTAAAACGATATTCAGCAAGATATACATTTGTTTTATTTGACTGATCGTTGCCATTGTCATTATCGGCATAGAAAATACGCGAACGCAGTTGATGTGATGAGCCTTTCTTTCCTGTAAGGCTGATGTAGGGGTCAATATAAAATGTTTTTGAATCGGTAAGTGTCATGGTTTTTGGAAATGCATTGTAAATTCCTGTGCTGTCATTTGCCCATACCAAAGAAAAATTGGAGTGCGACTGCATAAAATTTCCGTTGATACCAGCTGAAAGTCCTTCAATATTTTTGAAACGATGACGGATGTTAAAGTTTAACCTGCCCCAGCGGGATGCAACATCATTATTGCTGATAGTTGTATCCTGAAAAGGCAAAGAACTCATTGCTAAAGGAGGGCCAATAAATCCGTGATCATATAATCCGTTACCTCCAATGATTAAATCCCAGCGATTGATTTTCTCACTATGTAAAAAGTTGATACCTGAAAAAGTTGCAGGGCCATCCCACCACTTTGCTTCTCTGTTTGATGGTTTATCATAAACACCACCATAGGTTCTTAAGTAGGTGTGATAACGCTCTTTTGGATATGCTGTCCTGAAATTAATTGTTCCACTTAACGCTGATGAGCCATATAATACAGAAGAAGCACCTTTAATTACTTCAATCTGTTCAATGTTTTCTACAGGAATAAATTGCCAATCAGTACGACCGGCATCTCCTGTCATTATAGGGAGTCCGTCAATGAGTGTTGCTACACGGCTGCCAACACCAAAACTAAAACCACTGCCACCGCGAATTTGAGGCTCCTGATCTAATATAGTAACACCGGGAGTTTGCTCCAGCACACTGGTTACATTTGTGGTGTTTCTGTTTTCAATAAGCTTTGGACTGATAACTTCCATGCTTACAGTAATATCTTCAATACGCTGTTCGTACTTACTTGCAGAAACAACAACTACATTAAGATTTTTAAGGTTTGATGTTAGGTAGATATTACGGATAGTCTCTATACCATCTTTAATATCTAATGTAAGTGTATCATTTCTCAAACCTGTCAGTGCATATACTATAGTTTGTTTTCCAACAGGAAGATTTATCTCATAACTTCCATCAGCATCAGATGCCACACCTATTGACTTGTCATGGAGAGGAAAAATACCGGCACCGGCAACAGGTTCTCCACTTTGCTTTAAATAAACGTTTCCTTTCAACACACCCATTTGTGCAATGCAGGAAATGCCTGACAGGAGGATTACGATTATTAAGAAAAAAGTTTTTTTTGCGTTACTTAGATAGCGCATATTAATTCCTGATAATTATTTTTCCTGTATTGATGATACCTGTACTGTTTTCTATGGTATAAAAATACAAACCATCCAAAGAAGTAACATCTACGGTGCTTTGTTGTGAGTTAAGTTGAGTGTCTGCTACAATACGTCCTGCAGTATCTATCAACCTGAATTGATAAACACCTGTGTTTTTATAGTTAAATCGAATTTTTTCTTTTATGACATTGCCAAGAATTGTTACTTCATTTTTTGAATTGATAGTATTTACTGATGACGAATTAAAAACCATTGCTATATCATCAATAAAAATCTGACTGTTTACAATCGGCCCAACTCCCTTGCTGGAAGAAAGAATCCAAATAGAATTTGAAGGTGTTGCTGTAGAAAGATAGTTGACAGCAGCCGCAAATCGTGTGTATGTACTAACTGTGGCATTAGGTGTTTCAAATCTCACATATCCAATAGTGTCAGTGTTTGTTGCTCCTAACAGTTGAAGTTCTACAAACCCCTGATCTGTACCTGCAGGAGTGTACTTATACCATCCGGTAATGCTGTCAGGGCGACCGGTATAAGCAATGCCTCCTGAAACACCATAAGGTGGTGTTGTAATCAATGTACCTGTGCTTGCAATACCATTCGCTATGATATTAAAAGCCGGAATTAATTTAGTGGTTAATTTAATTGCATAGTTGCCACTGTGAGCATCTGCACCAGAGGCACGTGCGCATGTTAGCACACCTATTATTGCAGTACTTGGATTCAAATTATTCCAGTCGGCAGGGTCAAAGCGGTTTCCAACAGCATTCCAGTTTTCAAAACCTGCATTGGGGGTTGCATTTTGTGCTTTAACGCCTGAGGTAATTGAAAGGAAGATTATTATTGTGTAGAGTCTTTTCATTTGTTATGGAGTTTGCATTAATTGGGCAAATATAATGCAATGGATTAAAAAAATGTGGCACTTACAAATTACTTACTCACAGTAGGTTGTAACAGAAAAAAAAGGTTTTGTTCTAATTTGATTTTCTCTTTTATATTAAGCAGCCTGAGGGATTCAAGATTATGTTTTTGGGAATTATGATTCATGCTGGCATTAAATACAATGTCACAAGTTGGAAGACTAATGTTTTGCAATGATTTCCAAATGGATTCTGTGAAACAAAACTCAGGAACAACATCGTCAATAAAAATGTCTATTAAAATCAAGTCGTATTTCTCTGTGCATTTCTGTGTGAATTCTATGGCATCTGTTGCATAAATATTTAATCTGTCTGTGGGAGTCAGGTCAAACATTTCTTTAGCAATGCTAATAATCTTCCGGTCAATTTCAACTGCATCAAGTTGTGCTTGCGAATTGTTTTTAAGTAAAAACTTTACAACACTTCCACCACCCATGCCAAGAACTAAAATTTTCTTTTTGTTCTTAATGTTAATATTAAAACGAAGTAATGCTTTTATAAAAACACGGTAAAGACTTCCGTAGCTGTAATTGGCATTTGCAGCGTTCAGAACCAGTTTGCCATTTTCCAAGGTAGTCTCTAAAACGCTATTCACGTCCGATTGATCTTTTTGTATGATGACGGGATATAGAAAGCTAAACAACCACTGAAAAAAAGAATATCTTTTTGCCATCATGCAAATATAGCTTTGGAAGACAAATAGTATTACTTACTTCATTAAAAGTAATTTTAAGTTAAAAAGCGATGGTTAACTTAATTAAGTGTTTTTATTTATTTCTGATTGTTTGATTGACAGTTGCAACAACTTTATCAACGTTTATATCACCTTCTTCCTGACTTACCAAAATTCCATTGGGTTTAAATGTGCTGATAATATTTGAATGTGAAAAATCTATTGGTGAAATCTTTTTATATTTCATAGAAAGCACGTTTGCAAATTCTTTGGTTGCATTTTCATCAGAGCGTAAAAAGGTCCATTGTGGTCCGGTCATTTCATTTTTAATCGAAAATTCTTTAAGGTGCTCAGGAGTATCAGTTTTCGGATCAATAGAAACTAAAACGAGGTTGATTTTATCAATGTCTTTTCGATCAAATTTAGATTCAATCGTTTTCATTTTTGCAACAAGAATCGGACAGGCAGTTTTACATGTTGTATAAATCATAACTACTACCAGCGTCTTGCCTTGTAAGTCATTTAGCTTTATTGTTTTCCCGTCTTGATTTTGCCAGTCAGAGGTGAGATTAAAAATTGAGTTGGAAGGAAGTTGTTCAGTTGCTTCTGTATCCTGCTTGGATTCTGTTTTTTCTTTGCAGGAAACAAGCATTAAAAGCGAAATGCAAAAAAGTGAAATGAGTTTCATAAAATGATAGTGTTATTGTTTAATTATTGTTGTGTCATTAGCACACCGGAATCCTAAATTTCCAATAGTGTAATCAGCTTTGATGGACGTACGGAGTGCAAATCGCATGTATGCTGCATAATTCATGACATCAGTTACCGAAGTAGCACCACCTGCACAGAAAAGGCTCTTGTCATTATATTCTCCATTTCGCGAATCACCGGTTGTCAGTACAGCATTAAAATCATCAGTCCATTCCCATATCAGATCAAACATATTATAAACACCCCAATAGTTTGGTGGGCTTTGTTTTACAGATTTGAATTGCCTGTTTTTTTGAAGATATAGATCAATGATGTCATCTGAATATTTAGGTTTCTTTCTTGCATTGGCTGTAACTTCATCTGCCATAGCTACAAATTCCCATTCATCCAATGTTGGCAAACGTTTGCCAACACTTTGAGCATATGCTTTAGCAGCAAACCATGATACATTACATACAGGAGCATCTTTCAATGCATTTTCAGGTAATGAAATATCCGTAGGCCATGTCTTTAAATAGTTGGTGTCTGCATACAGTCTTTTAATATTTGATTTTTGCCATTGAGGATTTGCAATGACAAATTGTAGAAATTCTTCATTAGTCACGGCTCTTTCGTCCATTAAAAAAGGAGCTACGTTTACCAATGTGGTGTTAGAACCGTAGAATGGTTTATATTCCCCTCCTGGAATATAAACCATCTTAACGGAGCTTTTTATACTATGTAATGTATCAGTTTTATTAACCTGAAAGGTAGTGTAAACAGTTTCCTTTTCGGTTTCTTTAGAACAGGATGCAAAAACAAGTATGAATAAAAAAAAGATTAAGTGTTTCACGTTGCATTTTTTGCTGACAAAAGCGGGTTATTCTTTTGTCAAAGTTTTTGCACTGAATACTTTCTCGTTAGGCTCACCGGTAACTTTAAGTTTTCCAATACAACCTTTGTTAAATGCTCTTGAAAGAGAGTGATCAACCAGAACATATTCACCCGGAACGTCACATTTAAATTCTACAATGGCCGATCCGCCTGCCGGAATCATTGTTGTTTGAATATTGTGCGAAACGGTAGATCCGCCTTCGAGATAAACATTGTCAAAAATTTCTCCAATAACGTGAAATGAAGATGTTAAGTTTGGGCCACCATTTCCAATAAAAAGTCTAACAGTTTCTCCAACCTTTGCCTCAATCATATTAGCTCCAAGTAATGAACCTTTTTTGCCATTAAACAAAACATAATCCGGATTTTCAGCAACTGCTTTGTCATTGTCAAACTCCATCAAACCTTTTTTAACTACTGAAGCTTTTGTGTAAAAGTCACCTTGCATAATGTAGTATTCTCTGTCAACCGGTTTTAACCCGCCTGCAGGTTCAACCAATATAAGACCATACATGCCATTACCAATATGCATGGGTACAGGTGGTGCAGCACAATGATATACATAAAGACCTTTGTTGATTGCTTTAAAAGAAAATGAAGCTTCTTTGCCTGGAGGCGCAGTAGTTGCTGCAGCACCACCACCCGGTCCGGTTACCGCATGCAGGTCAATGTTATGTGGCAATATGCTGCTGGCATCGTTTTTAAGATTTAATGTCACTTCATCACCTTCTCTTACTCGTATAAAGCTTCCGGGTACAGTGTTGTTGAAAGTCCAGAATGTATAAGGAATACTGTCTGCAATAATTCCCTCAATCTCTGTAGTTACCAAATTTACAATGAGTTTTTTTGCAGCCCTGGTGCCGACAGGAGCCGGAACTTTTGGTGCTGCTGTAACCTCTGCTACTTCCGGATTGCCTTCTGCAACCATTGCCAGTGCTGCCTCCGAAGAATTTGTTTCCTGTTTTGTTGTGCTTGTTGAATTACAACTGAGGAGGGCTGTAATCAACAATGTAGTTGTGTAAATTGTGAGATGTTTGTGTTTCATTTTATTTTTTGTTTAAAAATTTGTTTTTAAAAAGTGTGGTGTTACGTTTAGCGAAAACCATAACCATTGCTGATAATCGTTTGCTGCCGGAGTATTTTTTAAATACTTCAGTGTTGATGTCGCTAAATAAAATGAGTATCCACCGGTAAAGGTTGTAAAGGTATTCACTTTTAATGAGAATAATAAATCTAACTCCTGACCAAGATTGCTGTTGTAGTTTTTATTATAGCTGTCACCGATTTTGTTAGTAGAAATAAACTGATGCAATATTGCATTTAGCGCAAGTTTGCCGGTAGTTTTAAAGTTTACTTTTAAATAGCTATCGGATATTCCTGTGTTTTTATGTGGATTGCCTGCATAGTAGTAGTCCATGTTGCCATAAAACTTATGCCCTGTATGAAAGTATGGATTAAATGCATGGTTAATCTTGTTTGTTTTTCCAACATCATTACCACTCACATAATCACTTCCTAGACCCAGATTAAGTTTGTTGGAAATTTGAAATGCAGCATTCGCTGTGATTAAAAAAGCATTTGTATTTATTGCATGTAAATTATCACTGTATTGATAATAAGCTGCAACATGTATATCAGTCTTGTTTTTCTTGAAATAGTTGTTCCAGCCGAATGTTTGTGTGTAGAGGGTGTTGGTGTCTATGGTGCTGCTGGTAGCTTGTTGAAATCCAAGATTGTTTGCAAGCAGTGTGAATCTATAATATTTTCCAACAGGAATATTGGCCCATATTGTTTGCATCCACTTGTAGGGAAATCCATCGGTTGTTGAATACAAATTCCCAGAGGAGTTATTCAGGTTGTTTGCATACAATACTTTGTAATTCTGATTGAAGGCTGCATATCCACGTAACTCAAAAGATTTTTTAAGGAAGTTAATTGCCAGAGCATCATGCGCACGACCTCCTTGTGCCCAATCTAATTCGCCAAAAAAACGCTCATCATCCAAAGAAATAATTTGCCTACCGATTTTTACATTTACACTTGGTGATAGATTGATTTTTGACCAGGCTTCAAATATGGCAAACTGATTACCGCTGTATTCTGCACCCTGCACCATATTTGCCTGACCCCAGATTCCAACAGCCTGCGGAGAAATTTTTACTTCAAGCAAATCTTTGTAAGAGTAGTCAAAAGTAAGGCGAATTCTTTCGCTTACCAATGCTGCCGGTTGTTCTTTTTCTGTAAGTGGCCTAAAGGCACCATCACGTAATTCAAAACGTGTTCTCAGTTGACCTCGGATGTCAAAATTATTTTCTGATTTTAGCGTATCCTGTGCTTGTAAATTTGTAGTAAGTGTATAGGTGAAAAACAGGACAATGAGACCACTATTTACTGCATTTTTGACTTTATAAAGTGAAAGCATAAATAGTATTTTAATTCCGGTGCAAAGGAAGCATCTGGCTATAGATTGGGTAATGATTAAAGTCATTGAAAGTATGTGATAATTATAATAAGTACAAATGACTTAAGTAGGTCATGCCTTGAATGTTTGAAAGGTGGGTAGCTAAAAATTCTGTGTTTCTCATTATATTAACTTCATAAGAAAAGTTTTATACGTTGTTTTTTAAATTAATACTTTTTATTGAGTATAGTTGGTTGATTTTTTAAGCTAGACTATTACTTCTACTTTAGTATTTAAGATATTTTCTTTTTTGCACAAAATAATTTACTGACTTTTATTGAATCACTACCTTTGTTCAAAATTTGCAATCATGAATCTTGAACAAAAAATTATGGCAGAATTAAAAACTGCAATGCTTGCTAAAAATGAGGCTGCTTTACGTGCCCTTCGTGCTGTTAAATCTGCTATTATATTAGCAAAAACCAGTGGCTCAAATGTTGAATTGTCAGAGGCCGATGAAATGAAATTATTGCAAAAGTTGGTTAAACAACGTAAAGAATCTTTAGATATTTTCACCCAACAAAATCGTGCAGACCTTGCAAAAAATGAAGCAGACGAGATTGCTGTGATCGAAAAATTTTTACCAGCAATGATGAGTGCCGATGAAGTAAAAGAAGTGTTGAAGGGAATCATCGCTTCAATGGGGGCAACACAACCATCGGATATGGGAAAAGTTATGGGTGCCGCTTCAAAACAACTTGCAGGTAAAGCAGATAATAAAATGATTAGTGAGCTTGTAAAAAGTTTATTAAGCGGAGGCTGATTATTTTATCAATGTGACAGTTCCATTGTATGAATGACCCTTGCCAAACTTGTCAGTAATGGATATGGTGTAAACATAAATCCCCCTTGGTAATTCATCCCCTGTATTTTGCATGCGACCGTTCCAATTAAATGGAAATGCAGAAGATTCAAATATTTTCATCCCCCAGCGGTTGTAAATAGCCATGCGCTCAGAAACAATATTGGTTCCTTGCGAAGCAAAAACATCATTTCTGCCATCAGCATTCGGGCTGAATGAATTGGGAACGTAATAAGAAAACTGGTCTGTTACTTCAATTGTTTTTGTAATAGTATCTTCACAGTAAGTGTTCGAAGAAATTAAAGTTACTTCATAAGTTCCAATAGTTGTATATCGGTTTGTTGGATTTGTTTCTGATGAAATTACTCCATCACCAAAACTCCAGTTATATATTGTTGCAAATTGAGATTGATTTTTAAAATCAATCTCAGGATTTAGCATTGTTGGTTCTTCAGGTGCAAAAGAAAAATCTGCAATAGGACGATCGAGTGCATTAATGCCGTCAGTGTAGGTAAAGGTGGCAGTACAATTTTCAGGTGCCGGTGTACTAATTGTAAGTACAGGATAATATACGCCTGAAGTTGTATAAGTTATTTGAAAGTTATTACCTTGCTGCAAAAGTGTTCCATTTGAAGTATTCCAGTTATAAACCGAGCCTGCTATTGATTGCGAATTGTCGGTTACATTAACCGTAAGTGGAATACATCCTGTAGTATTCTCGGCAGTAAAAGTAACCACCGGGGTTGGAACTACATTGACAGGAATAATTGCAGAAGTTGAATAATTACATCCATCAGTAGCAGTAAGGTTTACCGATGTTGATGAAGCATAGGTTTGTGTAAAAGTTTGTTGTGTTGATGCACCATTGTTCCAGTTGTATTGATACTGTCCGTTACCGCCTGAAACATTTGCAGTAAAACTTAACAATGTGTTTTGACAAACAGAGTAGGGGCTAAATGTATTTAAAGTTAACTGTGGAAAAACATTAATCGTTGCAGATGCAACAGAGGTACAGCCATTATTATCGGTAACAGTTAAAGTAAAAATAGTATTGGCAGAAGGTGTTGCAAATAGCGTGTCATTAGTCTGGCCATTACTCCATAGAAAGTAATAAGGAGAAGTTCCACCTGATGGTAATGCAGCAACTGTTGAAGCTTGCATTTCGCACACGGTTTGTGCTGCCGGCAAAGCAACAGTAAGTGCAGAGGGTTGTGTAATGGTAAATGAATTTAATGCTGTGCAGCCAACATTGTCAGTAACAGTTACCTGATAATTTCCTGCTGCTAAATTTTGAACAGAAGCTGATGTCTGACCACCTGTCCATAAATAATTATATGGTGCTACACCACCGGCTGCTGTAATCGAAGCTGTGCCATTGCTGCCTCCATTACAATCAACATTGGCCTGTTGCGTACTTTGAATGGTCACTGCCGTAGATGGAAGTATGATGGCAGATTGTGTCAGACTGCAATTGTAAAAATCAGAAACAATAACCGTATAATTTCCGGAAGCAAGGTTGTTGATTTGTGCCGAATTCGATCCGTTTGACCAGAGAAATTTATAAGGAGTTGTGCCACCGGCAGGAACAACAAGTGCAGCACCGTTGTTAAGTCCGCATGAAGTACTGACGGGTGTTGTTGAAGAAGATAAAGCAGAAGCCGGTTGCGTGATTGTAAAAGATTGTTGTTTTGTACAATTATTCTGATCTGTTACTGTGACTGAATAATTACCCATTGTTAAAGATGTTACAGATGAAGTAGTATTACCATTCGACCATAAATATGAAAGTGTGCCTGTTCCACCACTTGCAGCAATGTTAATATTGCCAGTATTGTTGCCAAAACACTTCACGTTTTGCTGACTTACAGTTTGAATCGTTATTGCAGTAGGTGAAGTAATATTGTTTGAAGAAGTAACTACACAACCAGCGTTGTCAGTAACGGTAACAATATAATTTCCTGCAGCCAGATTGGAGGCACTATTACTGTTTGAAACATTATTCGTCCATTGATAGCTGTATGGTTGAATTCCACTTGTAACGTTTATGGTTATGCTACCGTTGTTGGCATTTGCGCAGTTTAAGTTTTGTAAGTTAGCTACACTGATAACAGGAGCTGTTGAAGCAGCAACTGATACGGTTTTGGTTTTTACACACAGGTTTGCATCTGTAACTGTAAGCGTATAAGTTCCTGATGTGAGATTTGTAATATTTGCATTTACAGATCCGTTTGACCACAGGTAGGTATATGGTGCAGTGCCTCCGGTAGCAGAGGTAACCAATGCTCCATTATTAAGGCCACAGTTTGTTGCAGTTGGTGTAATACTACTATTTAGTGCAGCAGCCGGTTGATTGATGGTAACTGAGCTATTCTTAGTACATCCATTGGCATCAGTCAATAAAACAGTATAGGTGCCTGCATATAAGTTGCTGGCCGAATTGCTGTTGCCTCCTGCCGGTGACCAAAGGTAGGTGAGTGCTCCAGTACCTCCCGAACCATTAAAAGTTGCACTGCCTGTGCTTTGTCCAAAACATTTAACATGCTGAACGGTGCCGGCAGTTAATGTTAACTGTGGCGCATTCAAAATAGTAACTACTGCAATAGTTGTACAGCCTGCCTGATCCGTTACTGTTACATTATAATTTCCTGCCGAAAGTGTATTGATGGAATTAACAGTACCCAATCCTGAAGACCACAGATAAGAATATGGAGCAGTTCCACTATTAACAGAAATACTTGCACTACCATTGCTGCCATTGTAGCATGAAACCATTTGCTTGATGTAATTTACTGTAGCAACAGGTGATGTTGAAGTTGCTATAGCAACCGTTCTTTTTGCTGTACATCCATTGACATCAGTAATAGTAATTGTATAAGTTCCTGAAGCTAAATTTTGTGTTGAAGCACCTGCGCCTGAAGGAGTCCATTGATAACTGAGAGCCCCGGTTCCGCCAGAAGCATTTACAGTGATTGCTCCATTATTTAGTCCACATGTAGTGGCAGTAGCCAACGGGTTCGACATTACCGAAGTAAGAGGTTCTATAATGGTGAGGTTGGAAAGTGTAGTCTGACAATTACCATCTGTTACAGTTACGGTATAGCTGCCTGCAGGTATATTCAGCAAATCTTTTGTTGTTGCTCCATTCGACCATTGGTAAGTAGCACTTGCAGAAACACCTGTAACAGACAATGTTATTTCACCATCAGTGCCGTTCTTGCAACTTACATTTTGAATCGTGTTTACTGATGCATTAATGCTATTATTGTCAGGGACATTAAATGTCTGTGTAAAATCACAATTGTTGTTATCAATAACCGTAAGCGTATAATTGCCCGGTGCTAATGATGAAGCACTAGCACCTGTGCCACCTGATGGCGACCATTGATATTGATAAGGTGCTGTTCCACCGGAAATTGTTGTTGCAATAGAACCATTGGAAGCTCCACAGACAGCAGAGACAATATTTTGATTTTGTAAAACCATATCAGGTGGTTCTGTTACCGTTACTGTGGCCAATGCGCTACATGCACCATTAGATGGTGATATTGTTACAGTATAAGTTCCTGCCGTAATATTTGTTGCAGTATTGCTGCTGCTCACATTAGGTGACCATTGATAAGTAAAAGGTCCAATACCACCGGGAGTCAGTGTAATACTTCCGTCATTATCGCCAAAACAAGAAACATCAGTATGTGCGGCAGAAACTGTTGCGCCATTAATATTTATTGATTTATTGGTTGGAACAGAAATTAGGTTGCCACACAAGTCCTGAACCGGATTTACGATGGCAAAGTTGTAAATTCCGGCAATTGATATAGCAGGTGAGAAAGTAACAGTATAAACTTTACTGTAATCAGCTCCACTTGCACATCCTGCAGAGTTTACTGCTGTAATCATATAAGGTCCACCAGGGCCTGTCAAAACAAAATCTGTTGCTTGCACAGAATTGCAGGTTACGTTTTCGTTAAATGTCAAAGTCAATGAACTGCTACCACATGTTAAGGAAGAGGTGGTTAATAAAAAAGGTGGAAAGACATCAAAAATACTTCCTGTAGAAGCAGTAAAATCAATTGTATAGCCCGATTGTGTGGACGAAAAATTACTTACATTAATCACATAAGTCTGACCCGGTGTAACGGGTATCATTGGATTATTTTGTCCGCCACATGGACCGGCAGTCTGATTATTAGGACCTGTAGTTCCATTGCAACCTAGGTTAGGTGCATAATTGCAACTGACTTCTATAGAAGGATTTGTAAAGATATCGGCACAAGTGGCTGTAGTAAGATTGTAAACTGCCCAATCATAATCGTCAGCAGGATTGTTCGGTGTAATTGTAAAGTTAAGATTTCCGAAAAATGGTGTCGTAAATGTGTACCAAACATCATTTCGTTCGCCACTTAACAGACAGGAACTGCCACTATTAATTTCATTAGGAATATTTCCTGTTCCGCTGTATGAAATCACAGTGGAGTAGGTGGTGTTACAGATTGGAATTGCATTCGGACAATCCTGATTTGTAGGAGCTTGTGCCTTAGAAGCAAAAACGGTAACCGCTAAGATGAATACTGTATTAATTAATTTGGAAAAGGTTTTCACACGACAAATATACAATTTCACTTAATAATCAAACACATTCACCAAAAAAATGTAACATTAAATTTTTTAACAAATGCCACTCGGAAATATTATTTTAGATAATTTCGCCCTCTGAAAAATTTTAAATAAGTAAAAAAATGAAAGTTACTGTTGTAGGTGCAGGAAATGTAGGAGCTACCTGTGCAAATGTGATTGCTCACCGCGAATTGGTTAACGAAGTTGTATTGCTCGATATTAAAGAAGGTACTGCTGAAGGAAAATCATTGGATATGTGGCAAACAGCTCCAATTAATCTTTATGATACAAGAATAAAAGGTTCAACTAACGATTATGCTGCTACAGCAGGTTCTGATGTAGTGGTAATTACATCGGGTCTTCCGCGCAAACCGGGTATGAGTCGTGATGATTTAATCGCTACCAATGCAGGAATTGTCCGTTCTGTGACTGAAAATATTGTTAAACATTCACCCAATACCATCATCATCGTTGTTTCTAATCCATTAGATGTAATGACTTATTGTGCATACCTGACATCAGGTTTTGACTCTAAGAGAGTTTTTGGTATGGCAGGTATTTTGGATACTGCACGATATAGAGCTTTTTTAGCTGAGGCATTAAATTGTTCTCCAAAAGATATTCATGCTGTGTTAATGGGTGGTCACGGTGATACCATGGTTCCATTGCCACGCTACACAACAGTTTCAGGTATTCCTGTAACAGAAATGATAGCTGCCGATAAATTAGAAAGTATTATTCACAGAACTAAAGTTGGTGGTGGCGAATTAGTTAACCTGATGGGTACCTCTGCCTGGTATGCACCCGGTGCTGCTGCAGCTCAAATGGTAGAAGCAATTGTAAGAGATCAAAAACGTATTTTCCCATGTTGCGCATGGTTGCAGGGCGAATATGGACAGAAAGATATTTATCTCGGTGTTCCGGTTAAATTAGGTAAAAAAGGTATTGAACAGATTATTGAACTAAAACTCAATACAGAAGAAAAGCAATTGCTCGATGGCAGTGCAAAAGCTGTAAAAGAGGTTATGAACGTACTTGATGGTATGCAGCAACCTGTAAAGTAAATTTCTTCCGATAAAACTATTAAATGCCGCTTGTTGACAGGCGGCATTTGTTTTTTAATAATTACTTAATCTGATGAACTGATATTTTAGCTACATTCGCAGAAATGCATTACAGTTTCAGACTATTGTAATAAATAATTTTTAACCCATTAATTCTCAATGAACATTATACTTGCTGATAGCAATCGTGTTGATTTGCTCCCATTTACATTTATAAGACCCGTGGCAGAGATTCGTTGCGGAATTTTAACCATTACCGAAAAATGGCATCACCTTAGCGGCACACCATGTTCATGGCTGACAGAAAAATATCTCTCCACAAAATATTCTTTAACGAAAGAAAAAGTTAACCTGATTGCAAATGCATCTGTACTCATTGATAAAGCACTTTTCAATGAAGTAAAAACATTGAAAACAGGTCAGGCATTAGTGAAAGGTAATACTGTAATTGCTGTTTGTACCGAACAACAACAATTCGAATCATTGGAAGATGTCAGTTATAGTGAGGCATTTGAAACAGGTCTTGAAGTTAACGTAATTAAATATCCATGGGATATTTTTCGTTTCAATGATAAGGCAATCAACAGCGACTTTCAATTAATTACAGAAGGAAGAAAAAGTGCTGACTATGATTCTTCAAATACTATAATTAATGAACAACAGGTTTTTATAGAAGATGGAGCCAAGGTGATGTGCAGCATTATAAATGCTTCAGCAGGCCCTGTTTATATTGGTCGTGATTCTGAAATAATGGAAGGTTGCATGATTAGAGGACCTTTTGCACTTGGCGAGCATGCTTCATTAAAAATGGGTGCGAAAATTTATGGCGCTACAACCATTGGCCCCCATTGTAAAGTTGGTGGCGAAGTAAACAATTCAGTAATTTTTGGTTATTCCAATAAGGCACATGATGGCTTTCTTGGTAATGCCGTAATTGCAGAGTGGTGCAACCTTGGTGCCGATACCAATAACTCTAACCTGAAAAATAATTATGGTTTAGTAAAAGCATATAACTACCATAAAAAAGATTATATCAATACAGGTTTGCAGTTTTGCGGACTTATGATGGGCGATCATAGTAAGGCTGCTATCAATACCATGTTTAATACGGGCACTGTGACAGGAATTTGCGCTAATATTTTTGGTAGTGGTTTCCCTCCTAAATTTATACCCTCTTTTGCCTGGGGAGGATTTGATGATGAAAGCTTCTTTCAGCTTGATAAAGCACTTGAACTTGCTGCAGAAGTTTATAAACGAAGAGATTTGTTTTTTGATAAAAAAGAACAAGACATTATTAACCATGTCAACATGCTTGAACTCATACTGCCAAAAAATTAATGGCATAAGCATTGACAATATTATATTTTAAACTAATAGCAGCCTGTTGGCTGACAACTTGACGCAACTATGTTCAATCCCGAAGATATTAAACACACACTCATTGGCGGTATAAATGACGATGAACCTGAGTTAATACCATTACTTTCATCAGAAGATGAAGAGCAACTTAATAAAGAAAGCATACCTGACGAATTGTCAATTCTGCCACTACGCAATACTGTACTTTTTCCGGGTGTAGTGATTCCGATTACTGTAGGTCGCGACAAATCAATTAAACTGATAAAGGATGCCTACAAGAGCAATAAAATAATTGGTGTTGTTTCACAAAAGGACACCAATATTGAAGATCCCGGGTTTAATGATCTGAATAAAATCGGTACCGTTGCCAGCGTTATAAAAATGTTGAGACTACCGGATGGAAATACGACCATAATCATTCAGGGCAAACGCAGGTTTTCACTACTTGAAATGACACAGAGTGAGCCCTATCTGAAAGCTAAAGTTGAACCGCTAAACGATATTGTTGCCGCACTTAAGGAGAAAGAATTTAAAGCAACAGTAGATTCTTTAAAAGATATTTCGTTGCAGATTATTCAACACTCGCCACAAATTCCAAGTGAGGCCGGATTTGCAGTTCGCAACATTGAAAGCCCTGCCTTTCTGATAAATTTTATTTCAAGTAATATGCAGATGGAAGTTTCCAAAAAGCAAGACCTGCTTGAAATGACTGATATAAAACAACGTGCTTTAAAAGTGCTTGAGTACCTCACACAGGAGTTGCAGATGCTTGAGTTGAAATCGCAGATACAGAATAAAGTAAAAGTAGATTTAGATAAACAACAACGTGAATATTTTTTAAATCAGCAATTAAAAACTATTCAGGAAGAATTGGGTGGCAGCACACCTGATCAGGAATTGCAGCAGTTAAAGACACGAGCCAAGTCAAAGAAATGGAATAAGCATGTAGCAGAAACTTTCAATAAAGAAATTGAAAGATTAGGACGTATAAATCCTGCGGCAGCAGAATACAGTGTAACTTTAAATTATCTGGATTTATTACTCGAATTGCCCTGGGGCGAATTCACTGAAGATAATTTCAACCTGAAACATGCACAGAAAGTTCTGGACAAAGATCATTACGGATTAGAGAAAGTAAAAACACGCATACTTGAGTATCTGGCAGTTTTAAAACTAAAGAAAGACATGAAGTCACCGATAATGTGCCTTTATGGTCCTCCGGGAGTTGGTAAAACCTCTCTTGGTAAGTCAGTAGCAAAAGCATTAGGAAGAAAATATGTTCGTGTTTCTTTAGGCGGACTACGTGATGAAGCAGAAATCAGAGGACATCGCAAGACCTATATTGGTGCCATGCCCGGCAGAATTATTCAGAATATAAAAAAGGCAAAATCATCAAACCCTGTCTTTGTGCTTGATGAAATTGATAAACTCACCAACGATTTTCATGGTGATCCAAGTTCAGCACTACTTGAAGTGTTGGACCCTGAACAGAATAATGCCTTTTATGATAATTACATTGAGCTCGATTATGATTTGTCAAACGTTCTGTTTATTGCTACGGCAAACAGCTTGAGTTCAATACAGCCTGCACTGCGTGACAGGATGGAAATCATAGAAATTAATGGCTACACGGTTGAAGAAAAAATTCAGATTGCAGTAAAACATCTTATCCCAAAACAGTTGGATGCACATGGACTAAAGAAACACCATGCTACTTTCAATAACAGTGTAATTGAATATATTATTGAATTTTATACCAGCGAAAGTGGTGTTCGTAGTCTTGAACGTAACCTGGCATCAGTAATCAGAAGCATTGCAAAGCGCGTGGCACTGAATGAAAAATATGATAAGAAGGTTGATAAAGATGCAGTGGAAAAAGCATTAGGAGCACCAATATTTTTGCGCGACAGATTTGCCGACAATAGTGTTGCAGGTGTTGTGACCGGACTTGCATGGACATCAGTCGGTGGCGATATTTTATTTATTGAAACGAGTTTGAGCAGGGGTAAAGGACGTTTGTTGCTTACCGGAAACTTAGGTGAGGTAATGAAAGAATCTGCACAGATTGCCTTAGCATATTTAAAGGCACATGCAGCAGATTTTGGAATTGATTATCGTGTGTTCGATAGATGGGACATTCATATTCACGTTCCTGAAGGAGCTACACCAAAAGATGGACCTTCTGCCGGTGTTACCATGCTCACTTCCCTTGCATCAGCGTTTACACAACGTAAAGTAAAATTGAAATTAGCCATGACTGGTGAAATTACTTTGCGCGGAAAAGTGTTGCCTGTTGGTGGTATTAAAGAGAAAATTCTCGCTGCAAAACGCGCAGGAATAACAGACATAATTCTTTGTGAAGACAATGAGAAAGATATTAAAGACATCAAGAGCGAATATCTTAAAGGGCTGAAATTTCATTACGTAAGTAAAATGGGTGAGGTAATTGACCTTGCATTGCTTCAGGAAAAAGTAAAAAAACCATTAAACTTTACTATCAGTCAACCCGAAAGAAAGGAAGTCGTTTAAAATTTATTTTTCTTCTGTGTTAGGTTTGAATTTTGCTTTTTCAATGGCATTGTTCAGTTCAAATCCTATTAGTAATTGAATGCAGTTAAAATTCAGGTAAATTAATATAACTATCAATGTTCCGATAGAACCGTAAATTTTATTGTATTGTCCAAAATTCAGAATAAAAAAGTTGAATGCAATGGAGGTAACAGCAATAAGGATTGTTGCAAGAATACTGCCGGGAGAAAAGAAATGCCATTTTTTACTTCCTCCGGAAGGACCAAAAAAATAAAGTGATGATATGGCAGTGAAGCAGAGTAAAATAAGGATTAGATATTTACCGGCAAGCAAGAGATATACTGAACTTTGATTCAGGTTGAGAATGTGATTATTAATATAATGCAGCATAACCTCAGTTATGATAATGAGTAAAATTGCAATAATCAATAAAGTTGCTAAAAGAATGGTTAGATAGAGTGCAATTAATCTTTGTTTCCAGCCTTTACGTTTTTCATACATAATGGTTTTGTTGAAACCTTCTATCAGTGCAAATACACCATTGGTAGAAACAAGCAATGCCAGAATAAAACCAAATGATAGCAGTCCTCCGTTTTGCCTTACAATAATTTCTTCTATTGTCTTGTATGCTGTGTCGTAAGTGTTGTAAGGCAACAGCGATTGTAAAATACTTAATAGTCTTTCTTGAAAACCATCTATTGGAACATAAGGAATTAAGGTAAAAAGAAAAATGATGGCCGGGAAAATGGCTAAAAAAAATGAAAACGCAATTGCTCTTGCTCTAATTTGTAAATCGCCTTTAAACAACTCACGAAGAAAAAATTCGCCCACATCATAAATTGGAATTTTCTGAAAGCCGGGCAGTGTAATTCTACGTGTATAATTTATAATGAGAGATAAGTATTCGAGCAACCTGCGTTTCATCGGGTTGCTTTTAAACTCATGTCCATGCTTTTAAAAGAATGTGTTAATGCACCTACAGAAATATAATCAACTCCTGTTTCGGCATATTCTTTTATGTTTTGTAGTATAATGCCACCGGAAGCTTCTGTTTCAAAACGACCACCTATCAAAGCAACAGCTTCTTTTAGTAAAGTTGGTTGAAAATTGTCGAGCATAATTCTTTCTACACCACCGGTGCTCAACACCTGACTGACTTCGTTTAAATTACGTGTTTCTATTTCAATGGCAATATTCAGGTTTCTGTTTTTCCTGAAAACATTTGCCGCATCAATTGCCTGTTTTATTCCTCCTGCATAATCCACATGATTGTCTTTAATCATAATCATGTCACTCAGTCCAAAACGATGATTGTGCCCACCGCCAATGCGTACAGCCCATTTTTCGATATAACGATTCAGAGGTGTTGTTTTTCTGGTATCTAATATCTTTGCTTTTGTATGTTTCACTTGTTCGGCATATAAGTGAGTAGTGGTGGCAATGCCGCTCATGCGCTGCATACAGTTGAGTACTAATCGTTCAGACTTCAGAATAGAAAGAACACTTCCTTCTATAGTAAATCCTATCTCTCCTTTATCAACATGCTGCCCATCTTTTATTTGAATATTGATTTGAAGTGAGGAATCAACAGTTTTAAATATGCGTTCTGCAAGTTCAACACCTGCAAGTATTCCTTTATCTTTAATAATCAGTTTGGCCTTGCTGCTTGCATGTGCAGGAATGCAGCTCAGAGAACTGAAATCGCCAGGACCTACATCTTCCTGAAGCGATAATAATATATACTGATCTAAATCCATGAAAATTGTTTCTGCCGCAAAATTCAGCTTTTTGATTCAAAGAATCATGTAAGAATCAATTTTTTTGAAGTACTAAGAATGAATCAGTCGTATGTAAGTATGAATACGCCTTTAAAAAACTGTGGGGAAGGTATTTTTATTCTTTTTCGAAGCGTAACTCCTGAATTGAAGCAGTGCCACCACTTTCTTTTACAAAGAAATAGGTTCTGATATTCTGACCTTGTGTTGTAGTGAACGTTCCAATTGCATAGCGTGCACCTTCTTTGGAAACACCCTTATGGATGATAGTAAAACTTTTTGGTGCGTTTTTGCTGAAGAAATCTTTAAGCACCATTTCTGCCTGGGCTTTACTGTAAACTTCTTCCTGATTAAATATTGTCAGATCAACATTGTTGTTAAAAAAACGTGCAATCTGCTTGGCATCGCCCGAACGAATGGCTGTGCCAATATCATCGAAAACATCAGCCGCCTTTACAACGGTAACTATCAGCAGGACTGAAAGAAGAAGCTTGATGGTTTTTTTCATCATTGATAAATTATGTTTGTGAACTGACAAAAATCAAGCCAAGCGCGCATGGGAATGAAAAACTTATGAATGCATTTTGGCATATATCTTACAGTACTAATTAAACACTTAAAAGTAAATCCGAAACAATATTAGGGCATAAAAATTTACTTTCAAAACTAAATTTCAGATTTTTGTAATATAACATTGTTGAATAACGTATATTATGCATATTAAATTGCTGATGATTGGAAAGAATAAAGACAGTTTTGCCGAAGCTGCTATTGTAGATTATGCTGGTAGGGTGGAAAGGTTTAACGGTTTTGAAATAAAGTACCTCAAAGAGGCTAAAAACAACAAAAACCTTACAGCGGCAATGGATGTTGAGGCTGATTATATTTTTAAAGAGTTAGCTCCAAATGACTATGTAATTCTTCTGGACGAGAAAGGCAAAGAATACACTTCGGTTCAGTTTGCTGCAAAAATTGAGCAGCTCAGGCTTAAAAATTTCAGGCAGTTGGTTTATATTGCAGGTGGAGCTTATGGTTTTTCTGAAAAAGTTTATACACGATCTAACGAGCTGTTCGCCCTGTCAAAAATGACATTCACCCATACGCATGCAAGATTGATTTTTGCCGAGCAGATTTACAGAGCATTTACTATCCTGAACAATCATCCCTATCATCATATTTAATTTCATCGGCACGCAATTTGGTAAGGTGGAAAATCTAATTTTGCGCTTTCAAATTTATTGATCAGAACAAATATATGTGCGGTATAGCCGGCATTTTCAATTTTCAGCATAAACCCGTTGATTTATCAGTATTAAAACAAATGTCAGACACCATTTCCTACAGAGGGACTGATGGTGAAGGTATTTGGATAAATGAACAAAAGAATCTTGGTTTTGCGCACAGGCGATTGGCTATCATTGACCTTTCTGAAGAAGCAAGGCAGCCAATGCATTATCTGGGACGCTATACAATTGTTTACAATGGCGAAATTTATAATTATATCGAACTGAAGGCTGACCTTGAAAAGAAAGGGTATCAGTTTGTATCGCACTCCGACACGGAAGTGATACTTGCAGCATTTGACAATAAGCGTGAGAAATGTCTCGAAGATTTTGATGGTATGTTTGCCTTTGCAATATGGGACAATAAGTTGCAACAGCTTTTTTTAGCACGAGACCGTTTTGGTGAAAAGCCTTTGCGCTACTATATGGATAGTGAGCGGTTGGTTTTTGCATCAGAAATAAAAGCATTGTTCAAAGCCAAGGTTCCAAAGAAAGTTTCTAAAGAGAAGATGGAAAATTTCCTTGAGAATAATGTTTCAATTTATAATACTGAAACTTTTTTTGATGGAATAAAAAAACTGCCACATGGTCATTATGCTTTTGTGCAGAATGGCAATATTGATATCCGTGAGTATTACAGATTGCAATACAGGAACATTGTAGCCATGGACGATCATGAATGTGCTGAAGAGTTCAGAAGATTGTTTTTTTTATCCATAAGCAGGCGGTTACGAAGTGATGTCCCTGTGGCAACATCGTTTTCCGGAGGGCTTGATTCCTCGGGAATAGTGTGTGTAATGCATCAACTTAGAGAAAAAGTTAATTATAAATTATTCTCAGCTCGATTTGACGATGATGTAAAAGATGAAGGTAAATGGATGAAGTATATTACAGATTCACTCCATTTTCCTCAAGTAAATAAGCCGATTGAGCCTAAAGAAATTCTAGAAGAAATTGAAAAAATTGTCTATCATAACGAGATTCCAATTGGCTCAACATCGGTAGCAGCGCAATATCTACTTTACAAGGAGGTAAAAAATCATCATATTAAAGTTATTCTTGATGGTCAAGGTGCTGATGAAATGCTGGCAGGATATGGGCATTACCGTTTTCATTATTTAAACGACTTGTTGCTTCGTTTCAGAGTAATGGAATATATGAATGAGAGGCGGGCATATAATGATAGATATCAAAATTCACTTCCCATTGGACCATGGCAACTCACAAAAATGTTTCTTACAAAAACGGTAAGACCATTTGAGGATAATACACTCGGTTATCAATCTTTTAAAGCAGCACTTTTTAATGACATGGTGCAGAATCTGCAACAGTTATTAAACTTTTCTGACAGTAATTCTATGGCTCATGGTGTTGAAGCCAGGCTGCCATTTTTGTATCATAAACTGGTTGACTTTGTTTTTTCATTACCTGCCAATCAGATTTACAGAAATGCAACTACTAAGTATGTTTATCGTAATGCCATGAAAGGAATTATTCCGGATGTTATTCTTAATCGTAAAGATAAATTAGGTTTTGCACCGCCTCAGGAACGATGGCTTCCGCAATTTAAGCTCCCTGAAAAGTCAAGACTTCGTGAAATGGGTCTAACATATTCTGATAATCATTGGCGCAATTATATCTCAGAAGTTTTTTTAAAAGTAGCAGATACTCGTTATTGATTAGTCGGCTTTACGCAGTAAATGAGCTGTGTTTGCCTGTGCAGTTGGTGTGACAACAACATCATTTATGCAAACATGTGCAGGACGCGTTGCAACAAAATATACAATTTCTGCAATGTCGTCCGCAACTAATGGTTGAAAACCTTTATAAACCGCACTAGCTTTTTCAGCATCACCCTTCAATCTAACCAAAGAAAATTCCGTTTCAGCGGCACCCGGATTTACTGCACTGACTTTTATTCCATGCTCCAGCAAATCAATTCGCATACTTTTTGTCAAAGCATCAACAGCATACTTGGTGGCACAATAAACATTTCCTTTCATGTAAGCATCTTTTCCGGCAATAGATCCTATGTTGATAATGTGTCCACTTTTTTGTTTTATCATCAACGGAATGATATTCTTAGTTACATAAAGCAATCCTTTTACATTGGTATCTATCATTGTGTTCCAGTCGTCAGTTTTGCCATCCTGAATCAAATTTACTCCGGCTGCAAGACCTGCATTATTAACCAATGCTTCAATGTGTTTCCACTTGTTTGGAAGATTTTCAATAGCTTCATTAACTTGTTGTTCGTTGCGTACATCAAAAGGAAGACTGATAACATCTGCTCCAAGATTTTTTATTTCTTCTTCTAAAGTGCGTAGTCTGTCAGTTCTTCTTCCGTTAATAATGATGCTCCAATGGTGTTGTGCAAATTTTAATGCTATGGCTCGACCGAATCCCGCTGTTGCACCGGTAATAAAAATTGAAGGCATAATATTTATTTTTTTAAAAAATTTAACTTACTGTTCCTGTAGCTGTAACCAAAATAAATAATTAGTCCTACAGCCAGCCATATCGAAAATCCAATCCAGTTTGATATCCCCATTTCACTCATCATATAAAGGCAACACACCAACCCTAAAAGTGGAATAAGCGAAAGATTGTATTTCCATGTTAAGACACAAAGATACAGACATGAAATAATAAATATCCATGTAGGTATTTTATGTTTGAAAAGCCCTAGCCCCGATTCGTAAATTTCTTTATGCGACAATCCGTATTCCGTTAGTTTTTGAAGATAGGTATCTTCCTTTAGTTGCGAAAGATAGGTGGCCAGATCATTGTCAGATGCAGCAAAAGCATCAGCATCTTTTAAAGAAACAGTGGACATCAAATCTTTGATTCTTTCTGCTCCTAATGATGAAATCAGATTTTCAGTAGCGTAGGGTTGTGGTGTGTTCTTTAAAAAATTTGTAACGCCTTCTTTATTATATGTCAATGAGAGTATCATAGCAATAATTAGCATTACAGGGAAAATAAATTTCGCATTTACATAAGGTGTTTTAAAACTACCGCGAGGCGCATTAGGGGTTATTTGCATTTTTAATACTCCGGCACAAACCAGTACAAAAGCAAACAACGTTCCAATGCTGCAAAGGTCTGTCACCATGGTAAGGTTCATAAAAAGTGCAGGTATGGCTACTACAAATCCTGTTACAATAGAAGCAAATGAAGGGGTTTTATATTTGGGGTGAATGGTAGCAAATTTTTTCGGCAACAAACCATCTCTGCTCATGCTCATCCAGATGCGTGGCTGACCCAATTGAAAAACCAATAAAACACTTGCCATAGCAACAATAGCGCTGACGGCAATAATTGCCGACATCCATTTTAAATTCAATGCACTGAAAACATATGCCAAAGGATCCCCTACGGCCAATGTGCTGTAGTTTACCATTCCTGTAAGAACTAAGGCTATTGCAATATATAATACTGTGCATATTATTATTGCCCACATCATTCCGCGAGGTAAATCACGTTGTGGGTTTTTACATTCTTCTGCCGTTGTACTAATTGCATCAAAGCCGATGTAAGCAAAAAATACTGCCGACACACCTTTTAAAACTCCCGGAATACCGTTGGGTAAAAACGGATGCCAGTTATCTGTATTAATATAAAATAACCCTACGGCAATTACCAATAGCACAACAGAAAGTTTTACGATTACCATGGCATTACCTGCATTTTTTGATTCTTTTATACCTCTGTAAACAATCCATGTAATGATGAGAATAATTAAAAGAGCAGGTAAATCAGCAACAATATGAAGTGGACCAATTGTTGGTGCGCCCTGCCATGCTAAATAGGCATCGCGCACACCGGCATCAAGACTTTCAAGTGTTCTTCCACTAAGCATCAGCGCACCTGCTTTGCTGAATCCTTTTGCGGCTGTCAGGTAATCCATTGTCATCCATAAAGGCAGATGAATGCCCATACTATCGAGTAGTCCTGTTAAATAATCGCTCCATGAAATGGCAACGGTAATATTTCCAATGCCATACTCCATTATTAATGCCCAACCGATAATCCATGCAATAAATTCACCGAAGGCAACATAGCTGTAAGTATATGCGCTTCCACTAACCGGAACTAATGATGCAAACTCTGCATAAGCAAAAGCTGTGAAACCACAGGCAATGGCTGTAAATAGAAATAATAAAATTACACCGGGGCCACCTTGTGCGCTTGCATTACCTATAGTCGAAAAAATTCCCGCACCAATAATTGCGGCAATGCCCAATGCAGTGAGGTCACGCACGCCTAAATGCTTCGCTAATGAACTATGCTCTGAGGCATCTTCACCGGCACGTTTCATTATTTCAGCTACTGTTTTCTTTCTGAATAAATTCATGAACAGACAATATTATCCGGTCAAAAATATAATAATTTCACCCGCAAATCTATTTTGTTGTTTAATGTTGATTAATTCATTTTGTATTCCCCTATCAATTGGTTGCTATTGAATAATTTTGCGGCTTTCAATAATTCAATTAATTATCCGTTAACACAAAGGTAAAAATCGCTTATTTATGAAAAAGTTTCTTCGCATTTCTTTAATAGTTATTGTCATACTTTTTGCAGCAGCTTTTGTTGCTCCTTTTTTGTTTAAAGATAAAATTATTGCAGCCATTAAAAATGCAGCTAACGAAAACCTGACTGCAACTTTCGATTTTAAGGATTTGGATTTAAGCTTTATACGCAGTTTTCCCTCTGTATATTTAGCATTGAACGATGTTTCTATTGTAGGAAAAGATGTCTTTAAAGGCGATACACTTATTTCAGCTTCATCCGTTCAGATTAAAGCTGAGTTTTGGAAACTCATTACATCAGGAAATACGCAGATAAAATATTTCGGATTAATACAACCACGTATTCATCTTATAGCACTGAAAGACGGAAATGTAAACTGGGATATCACCAAACCTGAAAAAGAAACCCCTGCAAAAGCCGAAGAGTCTTCGCCATTTCATTTTTCATTGAAGAAGTATGAAATATCTAACGGTTATCTTTCATACAAAGATGAGGCTTTGGCAATGAGTACCGTACTCAATAATCTGAATCATACCGGTAGTGGTGACTTTACTCAGGATAATTTTTTACTGAAAACGCTGACTACAATTGATAAACTGACTTATACCTATGCAGGCGTGAGTTATTTGTATCAGGCAAAGGTTAACCTCAAAGCAGATTTGAACATTGAGTCTAAAACATCGAAATACACTTTTGCCGACAATGAATTAAGTATAAACGAATTTCCGCTAAATTTTTCGGGATTTGTTGCAATGCCTGCAGACGATATTTCAATGGATTTGAAATTTAATTCACCACAAACAGATTTTAAATATCTGATGTCGTTAGTTCCGGGTGCGTATAAAGATAATTTTAAAGAGGTAAAGACTTCCGGTAAGCTAGCCTTCAATGGTTTTGTAAAAGGTGTTTATTCAGAACATACCATGCCCGGGTTTGGCATTAATCTTACAGTAGATAATGGTAATTTTAAATACCCTTCATTGCCTGCAGCAATCAATAATGTGAATCTGAAATTAGCTGTCAGCAATCCGGATGGTGAGCCGGATCATACCATCATCAACCTGTCGAAAGCACATGCAGAGTTGGGTGCCGAGCCAATTGACGCACGTTTGTATGTAACAACCCCGGTAAGCAATGCCACCTTTGATGCTATGCTCAAAGGCACTGTCAATTTAGCTAATATTAAAAATTATATTCCAATGGATGAGCCATCGCTTTCAGGAATTTTCAAGAGTGATCTTAGCATTAGCGGAAATATGAATGCTGTGGAACAAAAACAGTTCGAGAAAATTAAGGCTGCAGGATGGATGTCTCTTACAGCAATGAACTATAAACCCAAAGATGGTCACACCACAAAAATTAATGAAATGAAACTCAGTTTTAACCCACGCACTGTTCAGTTAGAAAATTTAGATGCAGTGGTAGGGAAAAGCGATTTCAGAGCTAAAGGAGTTATAGATAATTTGCTTGGTTATTATTTTAAGAAAGAATTACTTAAAGGAGAATTTACTTTAAACAGTTATTTGGTTGACCTCAATCAGTTTATGACAGATGATGGCAATGCTGCTGCTGCCGATAGCACCGCATCAGGCGTTGCCGAAGTTCCGGAGAATATTGATTTTACATTGACCACTTCAATAGGAAAAATTCTTTACGAAAACAAAGTCATTGAGCAACTGAAAGGAAATGTTGCCATGCGCGACCGCACACTTGGATTCAATGATGTTAATTTTAAAATTTCCGGTGGTACGGTTGCACTCAATGGTGTATATCAGACTAAGGAGCGGAATGCGCCATATTTTAATTTTGATCTGGCATTACAGAATTTTGATATTCAGAATACGGTTAAAACATTCAGCACGGTAAGTAAGGTAGCTGCTATTGCCGAAAGGTGTAATGGAAAATTCTCTTCAGCATTTAATGTCAGTGGTAAAATGGATGAGAAAATGGATCCTGTTTTATCTACATTAAACGGAGGAGGCAAGTTAACCACACAAACAGTATCGCTGAACAATTTTGAACCTATCAATAAGTTAGCTGATGCACTAAAGATGCCACAATACAAACAAATGAACCTGTCGAATGTAAATCTGTCGTTTAAGTTTAAGAACGGCAGCATTTATGTTGACCCTTTTGAAACTACCTTGGCAGGCAGTAAGGCAATTATCAGTGGTTATTCAGGTTTTGACCAAAGCATCAACTACGATGTGAAGCTGAGTATTCCTAAGGCACTTATGGGAAGTACGGCATCAGGTGTTGTTAACGGAATGTTTGCCAGTGTAAATAAGGCAACAGGTGCATCGTTCACCATGCCCGATCCGGTAAACGTTAAAGTAAACATGGGTGGCACAGTTCAAAAACCGGTAATAAAAACATCACTTGCTGATGCAGGTAAAGGTTTGGCAGAAGGGGTGAAAGAAAAGGCTATGGAGCAGCTGGACGCCAAAAAAGAAGAACTGGAAGCCAAGGCAAAAGCCGAAGCGGAGCGACTAAAAAAAGAAGCAGAAGAGCGTGTGAAGTCAGAAGCCGACCGTTTGAAGAAAGAAGCTGAAGCCAAAGCCAAAGCCGAGGCCGATAGACTTAAAAAAGAAGCCGAAGAACGTGCTAAAAAAGAAGCCAAGGACAAACTGAATAATATTTTCGGGAAATAGTATTGCCGGTAAACAATTTTTAGCAGTGCTGAAATCATTTTTCAGAGGGTAAAAGTGTTATCTTTGCACCCTCAAAAAAAATAAAATGGGTTTGAAATGTGGAATTGTTGGCTTGCCTAATGTAGGAAAGTCAACGTTGTTTAACTGTTTAAGTAATGCCAAAGCTCAGGCTGCCAATTTTCCTTTCTGTACTATTGAACCAAACATTGGTGTGATTACAGTTCCTGACGAGCGGCTGAACAAACTGGAAACATTGGTAAAACCACAGCGCGTAGTACCTACTACTGTAGAGATTGTTGACATTGCAGGTTTGGTGAAAGGAGCCAGCAAAGGTGAAGGTTTGGGAAATCAGTTTCTTGGAAACATTCGTGAGACAGACGCCATCATTCACGTGTTGCGCTGCTTTGACGACCCCAACGTAGTACATGTTGATGGTTCTGTGAATCCGGTACGCGATAAAGAAACTATTGACTTTGAATTGCAGATAAAAGACCTTGAAGCTATTGACAAAAAAATTCAGCGTATAGAAAAAATTGCCCGTGTGGGCAATGATAAAGATGCAAAAAAAGCCTATGATGTATTGCAGGTTTTTAAAAGACATTTGGAAAGCGGCAATGCGGCACGCAGTGCGCCCGTGCAGCCTGAAGATTTTCAATATGTGGCCGATATATTTTTACTTACAGCAAAACCTGTACTCTACGTTTGCAATGTGGACGAAAAGTCTGTACTTACCGGAAACAAACATGTTGATGCCGTTCGCGAAAAAGTGAAAGATGAAAATGCAGAAGTGCTTGTTATAGCAGCCGCTATTGAAGCAGAGATAACCCAATTAGAAACCTTTGAAGAGCGTCAGATGTTTTTGACTGATTTGGGACTTACCGAATCAGGTGTAGCAAAACTCATTAAGGCAGCATATCGTTTGCTGCAACTGCAAACCTACTTTACGGCAGGCGAAAAAGAAGTTCGTGCATGGACCATCACCAAAGGTATGACGGCTCCACAGGCCGCAGGCGTCATACACACCGATTTTGAAAAAGGGTTTATTCGTGCCGAAGTTATCCGCTATAACGATTTCATTACGCTTGGCTCTGAACAGGCTTGTAAAGAAAGCGGAAAACTTTCTGTTGAAGGTAAAGAGTATGTAGTGAATGATGGCGATGTAATGCACTTCCGCTTCAACGTCTGATTAGATTTTTCTTTGCCACGGCAACAGGTGATGAAATTCTTCAAGCACCTTAAAGCGGTATATCATCATTAAATAAATTACCGTAACTATTACAGAACGATAAATCATATCAATAATTTTATTCTCCATTGAAGGCAATAGGTAGCTGATACCAAAACACAGGAGCATTGCAGCCACAATCACCAGCATTTTCTTATCAAATGGATGCAGGTGATAAAACTTCCAAACCACTGCCGACATAAACACATTGTACAAAACATAACAAGTAACTGTGGCAATGGCAGCACCGTTAAGCCCCAACCAGGGGATAAAAACTATTTGCAAAGCAACAGACACAAGGGCTAAAGCAATAAGAAATAATGCACCCCAACGATATTTATCTGAATTGAAAAGAATAGGAGCATTAGCACCGGTAATCATATTGATTAAAGTTCCGAAGCTGATAATAAGTACTACAGAAGCACCCTGCTGATAGCCTTCAGGTAAAAAACTCAGCAAATTCACAATGTTTATGTTGATGCCCGTAAAAAGCAGTCCGCCTAATGCTAGCATATACAATGATGATTTGCGGTAAATTTCAAGAATATCTTTTCTGTTATCTTCAGCCCAGGCAAATGCAATGCGCGAGGCCGCAATTTTTTCCAATGCCGTAAGTGGTGCTTCAATCACTGTAGGAATAAAAGCTGCAATGGTGTAAATACCTACAAAACTCAGGGGCAAATATTTGCCAAGCATGATGCTGTCTAAATATTTTAAGCCTATTGAAGCTACTCCTGCAAACCACAACAGCAGCCCGTAGTTGACCAACTGAAGAAAATTTTTTTCACGAAAATAAGGCATATCAATTTTAAACTTTGGCTTGTCGAACTGAAAAATGTAAGCTAATAGCAACAGCAATTGCAAACCATATAAAAGCACATAGCAGGCAATAAACTGTTGCAGTGTAATCCATTTCAAAAAGTAGGTGGTAATGACAGCAATCACCAGCAAACGTGCAACCACATCATTTAAAAAAGCAGGTATGGTGGACTTGTAATTGGCATAGCAGTAAACATTAAGGCACGATATGACTGCGAGAATGAATGTGAGCGGAAATACATAATAAAAATATTCGGTAAAGAGTGGCGATTCTTTAATATATTGCCCAACTATAAAATCTTTAAGCAGCCACAATACAATTGCCGTCACCACAAAGCCCAATGCCGGAAACAAAAGCATAAAAGTAAAATAACCATGATGATTCCTATCACTATCTTTAAAAAGCGGGAAATATTTGGTAGTGGCATTGCCTATACCCAATGGCACGAACATGGCCATGAGCATAGAAAAGGAATAGAGAATGCGTGTAAGCCCTAGTTCTTCTTTTGTAAGAAACTGAGGTTGAATGACTATGAGACTCACAAACCCAATGGCAATACCCAAGTAGGTGGTAATGGTGTTCTTTAATCCCTGCCGTTGAATGACGCCCATTTTATAATTAACTCTTGTTTCTTAAATTATTTGGTGTAATTTTGTTAGCAAGAGTAGCCAATAATTAAATTAAATCATGAAAAAATTTTTACTTTATTTCAACCTCTTGGCGTTGATGTGTTTGGTGTTGGAGGCGCAAGGGCAGAAAGAAAATTTTATATGGTGTTTTGGAAATCATGCAGGAATAGATTTTAGAACCAATCCACCATCGTTCCTTAATGGAACAATAAATAATAGTTTAGATAACACATCATCTATCTCGGATTCTGCAGGTAATTTGTTGTTTTATACAGATGGCGTAAACGTTTACAGTGCCAATGGAAGTATTATGCCTGGCGGAGTACCTTTGATGGGTAGTAGCAATGGTGGGCAATGTGCATTAATAGTGCCACGCCCCGGAAGCAATTTATACTATGTTTTTACGGTAGATCAGTATCACAACAATAAGGGCTGCAGGTATAGTATTGTTGACATGAGTTTGAATAGCGGCAGCGGAGCAATAATTTCCAGCAATAATTTATTGTTTACTCCTTCAACAGAAAAATTGGAAGCTGTTTATAATTGCAACGGCAATTATTTTTGGATCATTACCCATCCTTGGGGCTCCAATGAGTTTTATGTATATAAATTAGATGCAAGCGGCTTAATAGCTATGCCGGTTGTCAGTCAGGTGGGCAGTGTTCATGCCAATGCTTTTAACAATGCCATGGGACAAATGACTTTGTCGCCTGACAAACAGCGGTTGGCATGTGCCATTTATGATGACGGACTGATTGAGCTTTTTGATTTTGATATAAACACAGGTATTCTTTCCAATGCCATCACTTTAACCGGGTTTGTGCATCCATGGGGTATTGCATTTTCATCTAACAGTCAGATGCTATATTATACAACTTGGTACACTACAGATATTCATCAGCTAAATGTGTCACTTGTTAATTCTACATCAATATTGAACAGCAAGGTTAATATTGGAACAGTTTCCGGACCCGGTACACAAGGATATTATGCCGGCTATATGCAATTGGCACCGGATGATAAAATTTATATTGCATCGTTTGATGATAATTTTCTAGGCGTTATCAATAACCCAAATGCACAGGGCAATGCAGCATTGTTGGTTGATAATGGTTTTTATTTGCCTGGGGCTGTATGTAATGTTGGAATTTGCAGAAGTGTTTCAAATTATTGTGAGGAGACAGCTGTCAGCGAGTTTGCTTATCAAAATTCGGTGAGTCTGTACTCGCTTACCGAGCCAACAAGTTTAGTTTTAAAAAACAATAGCCACACAACTTTAAGCAAGCTGACATTAAAAATTTACAACGCTTTGGGTCAGGAAGTATATGATGAAAAAATTGAACAGTTGAATTCTTCCTATTTAGTAAACTGTCATCTCCAAGGCAGCATATATTTTGTCTCACTGGAAAATCAAAAAGCTTATTTCAGATTTAAAATTTTATTAAATTAATAACAATAAATCTAAAAACCGCATTATGATGAAAATAAGTAAAATTTTAGTACTGATTGTAACAATATCATCTGTTGTTGAAGTGAATGCACAAACTTTTTCATGGAAACAAAAAGCTACTTTACCCGGGTTAAGCCGGTGGGGAGCCTATAAATTTGTCATTGGCAATTTAGGCTTTGTTGGCGGAGGATATCACAATAGCAGTCTGACTGATTTTTGGCAATACAATCCAATAAACAATGTTTGGACACAAATGAGTAATTGCCCCATAGCAACACGCACTGCAGGTTCTTTTTCAATAGCAGGATATGGTTATGTTGTTGGCGGAATTGTTTCTCCCGGCTCTAACATTACCAATAGTATGTATCAATACAATCCTTCCAATAATACATGGCTGCAAAAAGCATCTTATCCCGGTATTCCAATTTTTGGTGCTGCTTCTTTTGCAATAGCAGGAAAAGGATACTACGGAGTGGGTAATGCCGGTGTTGCAACAGGACCTTACTATAATGATTTTTATGAGTATGATCCTGTGAATGATTCATGGACACAAAAGGCTCAGTTTCCGGGTGCCGGTCGTTATGGTGTTCATGGTGTAGCTACTTCAAACTATGGTTATGTTGGTTTTGGTTTAGATGAAAATACAGGTCTTTTTTATAAGGACTGGTATCAGTATAATCCTGCTACAAATATGTGGATTCAAAAACAGGATTATCCTTTTATACTTTCAAATCCATCTTCTTTTTACATCAATAATAAAATATATTTGGGTACAGGACATATAGATACGTCTGTCTATGACTTTATCTATAGTTATGATGAAACAGCCAATACATGGACTCCGGAGCCTACGTTTATTGGGAGTGGCAGATGGTGTGCTTTTGGCTTTGCAATTAATAATATTGGCTATTTGGGTACTGGGACAGATTTAGGTGGAACAAATACTTATGATGATTTTTATGAGTTTTCACCTGATTCCCTACAAGATTCAGTGTTATGTTTGACATTGAAACCAAATAGTGATGGAGGAAAAGATATTCACGTTCTAAGTGGCTTGCCAAATACAAATGTTGACCCTCATCAGGAATTTGTATTCTGTGGCTGGACATGTCAAGGCTCACCATGTAATGACAGGGCACTTATACAGTTTAATATGTCTGTAATACCTGCAAATGCAACTTTAATAAGTGCCACCTTAGGTCTCCATGCCAACCCCAGTCCGATTGTAATACCTACGGCCAATTATGGCAGTAACAATGCTTTTCTAATTCGGAGAGTGACAAGCCCATGGAGCGAAAGTACGGTGACGTGGAATACACAACCAACAACTACAACACAGAATGAAGTGTTAGTTCCACAGTCAACATCATCCGGGCAAAGCTACCTTAATCTTGATGTAACGGCTTTGGTAAACGATATGAGAAACGACCCACAAAATTCTTTTGGCTTTATGATGCGCTTGGTAAATGAAATCCCCTATAATGGACGTGATTTTGCCTCGAGCGATCATCCTGATTCTACAAAGTGGCCAAGCATTACCTATTGTTTTATCATACCGACAGGCATCAATAACCTACAGGAGTCACAAGCCTACTTTAAAGTCACGCCTACGGTTTTTACTGATAAAATCAGTGTTGAGTTTTTAGCGTTGTCTAAAAAAGTGCAATTTGAAATTTTGGATATTTCCGGAAAAGTAATTTTTAGAAAAGTTGTTGATGGTGTCCCCAATAAATATCAAAAATTGGATGTTTACGAAAACGAGTGTAGTAGTGCTTTGAGGAATGGCGTGTATCTTGTGCGCCTTATAAGTAATGACATTGTAATGACAAAAAGAATAGTCAGGTTAAATTAATAGAGTGGTGAGATTGATTAAAACAATTGCAAGAAACTATGTTTTTCCATTTTTAACCCAAACAGGATTAGTAAAAGTTATTGCCTCCAATGCATCAGGCAACAGAATCATTGTGATGTTTCATGGTGTTGTTAAACAAACTGATTTTGAATTGTCTGTAAATCATATTTCCTGTATAGATTTTGAGAGACAGATAAAATACTATTCCGAAAATTTTAAAATAGTTTCGTTAAGCGATATTTTTAATTCTTGGCATGAGGGTGATGTTAAAGAAAGATTGATGGCTATAACATTTGATGATGGTTATGAGAATAACTACACCAATGCATTTCCCATACTCCAAAAATACCAAGCACCTGCTACGATTTTTGTGGTAACAAAAATACTGGAGTCTCTTGATTATGTATTATGGTATGACCTGATTGATTTGGTAAAGCAAAAAGTAAGTATTGATTTTTTTAAAAACAAAGCTCATTTGCTGTCTGAGAGTAGAAGAGAAATAATAGCCAATTCAGTTAACTGGAATCAGTTAAAAGATGGAATGAAGAAGTTGGATACAAAAGAAAAGGAATTGATTCTGCAGAGGCATGACCCCCAAATTATTCAAACATTATGTCAGGGGAATAAGGAGTATAGAAACGTACTTAATAAGAATCAAATGCTTGAGATGATAGAATCAGGATTGGTTGAGATTGGGTCGCATACACACAATCATCCAAACCTTGACCAGATAAGTATTGAAGAAGCGAAAATTGAAATTGAATATTCAAAAAAACTAATAGAGCAAACATTAAATTATAAAGTAAAATCCGTAGCCTTTCCTGACGGAGCCTATAATGAATCAGTAAAGAAACTTTGTCTCGATGCAGGTTTTAAAAATCTTCTTGCTGTTGATTATAAATTACCATCTGACCAAAGCGATATAAGCATTTTGCCCCGATATTGTGTCAGCAATACCACTACTGTCGAGTCAAATATTGTACAGATTTATAATTCTTTTAGAAAAAAAGGGTTTTAAAAGGTATCTAAATCGGCTTCACAAACTTGAAATGCTTCAATTGGAAAGTCTTCGTCAAATAATAAATAGCCAAATTCTGCACCTTTTTCAGGTTTCAAATACTTTGAAAACTGATTATCCCAATATGTAGCGGGAGAGAAGCGAAATGTTACAATGTCTGCACCGATTAAAAAAGCATAAACTTTTATTTTTTTTATTATCTCTGTAGTTGTGATAAGGCTTGATTTTTCTATATCTCCAATATATAAGAATCCATCAGGTTTAATCCAACATTTTAAATTGCCTTGGTGTAGAATATAACTGCCATTAAATTTTTTATAATTAAAGAATTTACTATTGTGAGGTATTCCACCATAATTTGTAGATATGATTGTGTTTTCGAAAATATCAGAGTGTTTAATCAATAACTTGTTAATAATGTATAAATATAGATTATATATAGGTTTTAAAAATTTAACCTTTTTAGAAATTTTCAATAACGGAAAAGTGTAAATTCTGATTTTATAAACATTTAAGTTGCCTTTGAACTGAAAATTTAACTTGTTTAGCAATACAGGGTATGATTTCTTATTTGGAAACCCATAAACCATTTTAGCTCCATTACCAGCTGCTAATCTATATGTCAGTTTCGCTAATTGAGAGAAGAGAGATTTACCAAAATGACTGCTATGCGTCATTGTGTCACCTGATTGCACTACGTAGTATTGACGCCCTTGATATACATACGGATGTGCATAAACACCGTAAAAAGCAGCAGGTTGATTGCTTTCTTTATGATAAGCTATATATCCGAGGTTGGTAGCTCCAAAAGCATCGGTTTTGTTTTTATTAATAAAATACGCAATGCCCGGGTCAATATTAAAAGCACTTTTTGAGATATAAACCAAGTCTTTGTAATGCTTAGGCTGTAACCGCTCAAAGCGATATTCTGTGTTTTCAGTTATTTCATCCATTTGTTGAACACTTTTAATCGGAGTGAATATACATTTTCAACATAAAGTTTATCCCATGAGTTTGAAAAAAGTAACATTTTTTTATATTGTCCATAAGAAAAAAGTTTATTTGTCAAATCAGCAGGAGGATTTGGTTGATAGAAGGGACTCACTTCTAAAAAGTACGGTTCTGTGTCCAAATCATCATTCTCCCAGGCAACATCAAATGCTCCTGTTGTAATTTGTAGTTTTTTAAAATTTTCAATAATATAATTTCTCCATTTCTCTGGAAAAGAAATAAAGTCAACATCACTTCCATGGCTTGTGCTTGTTGGTTTCCACTCAGTACCTTTGTTTATTCTCCAGTAGTGGAGCAATATCTCATCACCACAAAGTATTACCCTTAAATCTTTTCTGATGTTCAATAATTCCTGTATAATTATTTTGTCATTGTTCTTAATAAAAAGCGGGTCTGATATCAACAAGTTAAGTTCGTTTTCAGAATTGCACTTGTGGACACCCAAGGATGCATGAGAGTGTAGCTCCTTCACCAAAAGTGGAAACCGGTAATTATTGTTTATGTTAACTGATGTTGTATTTGCAATTGCAGTTCTTGGAGTGCGTATATTTAATTCTTCAAATTTTTGGTGCATGAACTCTTTGTTTTCCCAAAACAGAATTTCATAAGAAGAAAGAAAAATTTTGTTTTGTTTATTTTCAGCTTCATGTGCTAAATGCGAAAGTTGCTCTGCATTGCTCATTGTATTTGAGGTATTAAACAAATCGGAAGGGTTATAGCATATCCTTCGGTTTGTGTAGCTGCCAAAATTATTGTTGATATGTAGTTTTATTTTTTGATTGAGCTTTAGTAGTACAGCAATGTTCAATAAATCCAACTCAAGCGAATTAATAAAGTAATTTTTGACAATGCCGGGTATTACAATAATAACACCTTCTTTTCGAGAATAGTTTTTGTAAAAAGCAAGCCAGTTGATTTTGCTTAAACAATACCACAGTCGGAATAATCGCTTAATGTTTCTTTTGATGAAATTCATGACTCTTGCATTTGCAATTTCAATATCGTGGAATAACCGATATGTTTTAGTTTTAATTTTTTAAGTTGACTTATTTCATTTTCATAAAATCTGATGCAACCATGCTCATGGTTATATGATAAATCATCAATAACAATTGTTTTATATTCTAAATAGTATTTTTGAATTAGATTGATTTTATCTTTAGGGTGTTTTACCATTATAGTATTAAAAATATCAGCCTTTAGACCGTTGTTGTTGAGCCATTTTATTGTTGTGAAGTATTGTTTGTAGCTCCGTGCAGTGATAAACACAAGTTTTCTGTTTGAAGGAGCGTATGAATTAATTAGAATATTAATAATTTTTGTATGTGGTTTAAGGTTTAGTAGTCGGTCTTTTTCAGAACGATGTGCTTTACTTAGTGAGGGGTAGGTATCGGCCAGTGTATTGTCAATATCAATAAAATATAAGTACTTGTTTTTGGCAAATAAGGCATTGATGAACCCCAAAAAATTAAACCATACTTTAAATATGAATTCAAAAATTGCTTTCAAAATTATTTGCCTGTTTTGAAAAAATCTTTTAAAGACTGGATGATATAGGTGTTTTCTTCTCTGGTACGTGATGCGAGCCTTATATACTCTCCTTCAAGTCCTATTTTATCACTACATGTTCTTACGTAGATACCATATTTGATTAATAGTGCTGTAACAAAGTCATCGGCCTTTAGCCCATTATTTAATTCCAGAAGAACGAAATTAGCTCTTGACGGATAAACGGTAAGTCCTTCAATTGCGCAGAGCTCATTAATAAATTCTATTGTTTCTTGAATATATTTTACACGAGCCTGATTGTAGTCGTTGGCAAAATCTGTTCTAGCATACAATCGGAAAAAATATTCGCTAAGTCCATTACTGTTCCACAAATACCCGTTTTGGAGTAACGTTTTAATTTTGTCAGGCGACATAATAGCATATCCTGCACGAATTCCTGCAATTCCAAAATCTTTAGACATGCTTTTGATTATGATCAAATTTGAATATTCAGAAAGTAAATTTGCTGTATTTATTGGATTAAAGGAATCATCTTCATATGCAAAATGAATGAAACTTTCGTCTATAATAACATTTTCAACATCTTTTACATTGTCTAATATTTTTCTGATATCATTATGCTCGATATAGCCGCCATCCGGATTATTTGGATTTATGATAACAATAGTATCAGGTCTGTTGCTTTTAATAAATTCAACATACTTGTTGATGTTTAAATGATACTTATCTTCTTTTTCAAGTTTGTTGTAGATTACCTCAATATCGTCTTTAACAAATTCGTAATAAGAGGAGAATGTAGGGATATTTATCACTATCTTCTTTCTTACAAAGTTGTGTATAACTGCCTGAATAATTTCAATAGCACCATTGCCTATGAATACGGAGTTGGAATTGATATGTAAAAAATTAGCAATGATTTCAGCAATAACCTGATTTTGTGATGGATAAAATTCAAGTAGTTCTCTTATTCGTCCTGTTTCAATAATCTCCTGAGTGAAATAATTCAGAAACAAATCTGTAGCATATGGATTGGATAAAAAACAGGCATCAATTTTGATATTTAATTCAGGTAATTTTTGTTTGAATGTAAAGATGCTTGGCGAATGTGATCCTGCTTCATTTTTTAACTGAAGAAATTTTTTTGTTAATATTTCCTCATCAACATCAAATAGCTTTGTATTTCCGGTCATTTATAGTAATATTGCTGTACAAAATTAACCTTTATCATTAATGTTATGAAAATTAAAAGCATTTGTTTTTTTACAATGTTATCCATACAGAGTTTTGCAACTTATGTTTGGACACAAAAAGCAACGTTTCCCGGGGTGGCACGAATAGAACTTGCTTCATTTTCTATAGGAGTAAATGGTTATATAGCATGTGGAATTGGCTCCAATGTCAAATTCAATGATTGCTGGCAGTGGAATTCAACCTCTAATGTTTGGACACAGATGGCATCATTGCCATCCATGGCACGATATGGATGTAGTGGTTTTTCAATTAATAGTAAAGGGTATGTTGTTTGTGGTTGGAATGCTCCGGGTCAACAGCTAAATGAATTATGGGAGTTTTCACCGGTATCTAACAGCTGGATGTTAAAAGCAAGTTTTCCGGGTTCTGCTCGTTATACTGCATCAGCATTTGTAATAAATGATATTGCTTATGTCGGTTTGGGCTATCAGCCCTATACAAATGATTTTTATAAGTATGATGGCATTACTGATACATGGACACAAATTTCGAATTTTCCAGGAGTACCCCGGCAAAATGCCAGCGGTTTTGCAGTTAATGGTAAAGGTTATGTAGTTGGCGGTCATGTTGACCCAAGTACTGATTTAAACGACCTTTACGAATATGACCCTGTAACAGATGTATGGACTAATAAAGCACCTCTGTTTTCTAATGGAAGGTTTGGCGCAAGCGCATTTGCTTTTAACAATCTTGGATTTTATGGTATGGGAGGCACATATCAGGTTAATTTTAATGATTTTTACGAATATAATCCTCTGAACGATGTATGGACATCTATTCCTTCAATTTCTGGAATAGCACGTAAAAGTACCGGAGAGTTCAGCATTGGAAATGCAGGTTACGTATATGGAGGGAATTATCTGAATGGTACTTTTTCAAACGATCTTTGGGAGCTTTCTGATGTTACCTCAATAAAACCTTCTAAGGGGTTTGTAGCTTCTGTATACTATCATATTTCAACATCTGAACTGGTAGTAAATACAAATCTTGATAGAGAGACTTATCTTTACATTTATGATGTCAATGGTAAGATAATTGCCGATTATAATATTAAGGCCGGTCAAAAAGTATCTACACTATTATTGTCATTGGATGCAGGTTTATATTTTTACAACCTTGGAGATTTTAAGTCGGGCAAGTTTGTTGTTAGTTGATAATTACATTTGCTACTGCCTTCAATTTACACTTTTCAACTCCTGGGTATGAAAAGCATATTAGCTACTTTCGCAGATAAAAATTCTCAGTGAAAAAATCAAAACTGATTTTTGTTTTTCCCAACACATCATCATTTGTCAGGCGTGATATTGGCATCATGCAGGAGCAGTATAACGTAATTACTTTTTCTTTCAACCCATCCAAAAAAATATTGCTGCCTATTGTTTTTGTAAAACAGTTTTTGTTTTTGCTATACCATCTGCCGGCTGCCAGAATAGTTGTTTGTCAGATAGCGGCTTATCACAGTTTTTTGCCGGTTCTTTTAGCCAGGCTTTTCAGAAAGCCTTCTGTTATTTTTCTTGCAGGCACAGACTGTGCCCGTTTTCCATCGTTGCAATACGGTAATTTCTGCAAGCCTGTGCTGGCATGGTTTACGGCAGTCAGTGTGCGCTGTGCCACACACCTGGCGCCCAAGCACGGCTCTTTAATTAAGGCACCCTATCACTACGACTTCAGTGGAGCACCCGAGCAAGGTGTTGCCTGTTTTGTAAAAGACCTACAAACACCATACACTGTAATACCCAATGGTTTTGACGAGACTGTTTACTACCCTTTGCCTGTAACGCGCAAGCCTCAATCTTTTATCACCGTAGCTGTGGGTATAGGTACATCTAATATCAATACGCTCAAAGGTGTGGATATGATTGTTGAGGTGGCGCAACTTCTCCCTGCCTGCACATTCACGCTGGTGGGTGTTGAGGGCAGACGGGGGTTGAGTAATTTACCTCCGAACATCACTTGTTTGCCACCACAAGACACCGGGCAACTGCAGCACTTGTATTCCGGGCATCAGTATTATTTACAACTGTCGCTCAGCGAGGGTTTCCCCAATGCCGTTTGCGAGGCCATGCTTTGTGGTTGCATACCCATAGTGTCGGATGTTAATGCCCTGCCTGACATTGCAGCAGGGTGTGGCTTTGTAGTAAAACAAAGAAATAAAGAAATGCTGAAAGCTGCCATAGAAAAAGCTTTGCAGATGAATACAACATCAATGGCGCAAAAGGCTGTGGAACATATCAGAAAGGAATATACGATGCAGAAGAGGAAGGAGCAGTTGTACGAACTATTTGATTATTTACTAAAATCGAATTCAAATGGATTATAATATAGTGGTATTTATTATTAAAAGGTAGTTGTCATATATTGAAGAGTTGATTTTATTTTATTTTTGTGAAATAATATAGAGTAATGGAGAAAACATATCAGGAAGTAGCTGATTACTATGATAAGATTTGGAATGATCTGGAACAAGAGTCAAAAACAGGTGTTCTAAGCCGACATAGAATGATTCTTTTAAAACTTAAACAGGCTGGATTTAATTCTAAATCTACATTACTTGAAATCGGATGTGGTATTGGTACTCTTTCCTCTTATTTGGCGAAGACTAACATTGACGGAAAAGTTGATGCTGTTGATATTAGTCCAGCGACAATTGAATTTGCAAAAAACAAGTACAAAGGACTAAAGAATCTAGAATTTCTTGTTTCAGACATGACAGATTTTTCAATAGATAAAAAGTATGACTTTATCCTTTTTCCAGATGTACTCGAGCATATTCCTGTTGAAGCTCATGAGAATATTTTTAATACAATTAAAAATTTCTGTCATGATAATTCAATAGTTGCTATTAATCTTCCTACTGCCAGAAGTTTGCGTTGGTTTCATAAGAACAAACCCGAAGCATTACAGATAATTGATCAGGATATTGAATCGGATGGTTTAATAGGTCAGCTTTATAAACACGGTTTCTATCTGATTTCAAAAGAAACATATTCATTATATTTTGTTCAACCTGATTACGAATGGTTTGTTTTTAAAGTGCAAAGAGAATTCAATGAGATGGAGTTGAAATCAAAGATATCTGTGTTGTTAAATAATATTAAGTTACGTATTTTAAACCTTATTAATTAAGAAAAGTAAGTGTTTTACTGAGTATCTTGGTGAGTTATATAACTTCAACTAAGTTTAATATTTTCTTTTATGATGGTGGAGATTAATTGTACTCAATTTTTTTAATGACATTGAATTAATAATTGTCATCAACGTAAAAATGGTAGTAGATTTCAGTAAAAACTTTTGAGGTGGCATAAATTTTGACAGCTACACATTGGAATAACCAATAATATTTTTTAATATTAAACCAAGTCATGATCAAATAAGGTATATTTGAATCTGAAACAAAACTTAATAGATATGAAGAAATTTACTACCCTAATTATTCTTTCCCTAGTTTGTATTTCTTTTTCTTTTGCACAGCAGTTTGCATGGACGCAAAAGGCCAACTTGCCGGGTTTTGGTAGGCATTCAGGAATAGGTTTTGCAATAGGACAGTATGGTTATTTAACTACAGGCTTAGATAATGGAAGTTGCTATAATGATATGTGGCGGTATGATCAACAGAATAACTCATGGACTCAGGTTGCGTCAATGCCTGGCAATGGACGATATGGTGCAAGTTCATTTGTTATAAATGGTAAAGCATATGCAGGAATAGGGTGGAACTCTTCTAATCAGAGTTTGTCAGATTTTTATGAATATGACCCGGGTGTTAATATTTGGATATCCAAAGCAGTTTATATTGGTCCTCCTGTTTATACCGCAGTTTCTTTTTCTGTAAATAACTTAGGGTATATAGCAACCGGCTATCCTCTTTCAAAAAAAGTATTTCAATATAATGCTGCCAATGATGCGTGGCAACAAAAGGCAGATTTTTCAGGAGCAGAAAGGCAAAGTGCTGCATCATTTGTCATAAATGACACTGCATATATAGCAACAGGATATTTGAATAATAACCCAACCACAGAATTATGGAGATATAATCAGGCTACTGATAGTTGGTCACAACTGCAATGGCTACCTAATAATGCACGATATGGTGCTGTTGGCTTTAATGTTAATAGCTATGGTATTATTGCTACAGGAGGCAACGGCAATTATTATTTTACGGATTGTTATGCATATTATCCTCCAATTAATCAGTGGATCAATTTACCTGTGTTTACAGGAACTATAAGAAGACATGCATGTAGTTTTTCTATTAATGGTAAAGGGTATCTGTCTTGTGGAATTTCTGCTACAGGAAGTACATTAAACGACCTCTGGGAGTTGTCAGAGGTAACATCTATTGCAGAGGCCACACCGTCAAAGCCCCAAGTTTATTTTAATCAGTCGGCCCAAGTGCTGCATGTTTCAGGATTAAAAAACAAACCCACAACTTTAACCGTCACCTCAATGACAGGGCAGATAGTGTTGCATCAGGTCTGCACTAAAGAAAACATGCAATGGCCACTTGCACTGGCAAAGGGGGTGTACGTTTGCTTAATAGAGGAAAATAAATCTAACTTTAGCTATAAATTTGAGGTAAGATGATTAAGAAAATTAAGATTATTGCTTTTATATATTTTTCCTTAATTACAAGTTTTTCATTTGGCCAAAATTGGATATGGGCATTTTCCGGAGGTAATACATTAACTGAAGAAGCCAAATCAATTTCAACAGATTTGAATGGGAATGCTTTCGTTGCAGGTGTTTTTAAAGATTCAATATTTAATGGTAATAACAAGTTGTATAGTCATGGTAATGAAGATATATTTATAGCCAAGTTTGACAATTCCGGAAATCTTTTATGGACAAGGTGCTTTGGTGGTTCTCAGAATGATGGTTATGGTGTTTGTCTGAAGACTGACTTGTATGGTAATTGTTATGTTACAGGAGCATATTCATATACTGCCCACATTGGTTCATTAACTTTAAGTAATGGTTATAGTAATAATGTTTTTTTGCTAAAATTCAATTCCATTGGCAATATCATTTTTGCAAAAGACTATTTATCTTCAGGAAGTTCAGTAGGCTATGGTATAGATATTGATTTTGCTCAAAATTGTTACATCACAGGCTATTTTTATAATGAGTTGTTTGCAATTCCAAACAATGTTCAATCTGTTGGAAGTCACGATATTTTCATTGCAAAAACCGATATTCAAGGCAATATCATCTGGTCAAGAAGTGCAGGTGGAAATAGTTATGATACAGGTGGAGGTGTTTCAATTGACATAAACGGAAACGTCTATATAACAGGATATTTTAATAATGCATCGCAGTTTGGGAGCATGGTGGTAAACAGTAGTGGGGGTGATGATATTTTTGTTGCAAAATATAGTAACACTGGTAACTTAATTTGGGTTTCAAGAACCTATGGTGCCGGGGTTTATGACTTAGGCTTAAAAATCAGGACTTTTAATGACAAAGTTTATTTAGTGGGGCAATTTGAAGATGTGATTACAATAGGATCTCAAATATTTTCCAGCTTCGGATTAAGTGATGGTTTTGTTTCTATGCTTGATAGTTCTGGTTCTTTTTTATGGACAAAACAATTGGGTGGACAAGGCAGTGATCGTCTTACTGATTTAAATGTTGTGAATAACAATAATGTCTTTATAGCAGGCTGGTGTAATGGTATAGCAGTATTTGACAATGTCATTGTTAGCACAGGAAATAATCAAAATGGAATTATCTGCCTATTAGACGCTTCTGGGAACTTGGTGAATTATAAACTTGCGTCAGGCAATGGAAACAATTTATTTAACTCAATTGCTGTACAACAGTTGGGCGAGGTGTTTGTTGCAGGAGCTGTAGCAGATACTTTATTCTTAGATAATTTAATGATTCATAGCAATGGAGCTTCTGATGCTTTGATTGCTAAAGTTATTTTTGAAGTAAACTCAAGCAATGAAATTAGTTTAGAAGGACTGAAAGTCTTAAATAATATTTTTACTAATGAAAGTAGCCCTTTTCTTGTATCGTCAGTGATGCAAAACCTCCATACTTTAGAAATAATGGATGTAAAAGGTTCTGTTCTTCAAAAACTACCGGCTACTATTTTGTATCCAAATGAAAAGTTTATTATTAAAAATACTTTTCTAAAGAATTTATCATTAGGTGTTTATTATCTTAAGATTGTATTAAAAGATTCAAACAAAACACAGTACTTTAAAATTATTAAAGTATAATATTTTATTTGGGAGAACAGATTATTTTTGTTGCATGAAAGTATCTGTAATATTTTTTAGCTTATTTCTAATTTTATCATGTTCTGATAATAAATCTTCTGAAAAGACAGCAAAACAATCTCCGCCACTGCTCAACAATATTACAGTTGAGACCTATAAGAACGACAGCACTGTTGGGGGTTTTGGCTACAACATCATGGTTGACGGAAGGCTGATGATACGTCAGCCCAATATTCCTGCTGTAATGGGTAATCGCGGGTTTGTTTCTGAGGCTGATGCCTCCAAAGCAGCTGCTCTGGTAGCCTATAAACTAAAAAACAACATCATGCCGCCATCTGTTACCATAGAAGAGTTAGACAGTATAGGCATTAAATAAAAATAAAATTATGGAAGAATTAGGCATAGGATCGCGCATTCGCCACCCCGAGTTTGGCACAGGTGTAGTCATCAACGTCAAACCGCGAACCTACATTGTAGTGTTTACCGAGCGAGGCAAAATTGAAGTTGCCAAAGCCTATCAAAACATTGAGGTGATAGATGCACAACCTGTAACAGACGACCCGGTGAGTTTTGCTGAGGTAGAACGTATTTTTACCGGCATCATCAAAAAATATTCCGACATACAGGAAACAGTACCCCTGCATGGCAAGTGGGTAGGAGGTAAGGTTGTGTTGCATCCCAACAACCCATCGCAAAAGCCCAAAGAAATTCCGATGGATGTTTTCTTTAACAAAATTATCATGGTGCGCGACCGCCTACGGGTGATGGAGCAACGTATCAATGCACACGATAAACTGACAGAAGAAGACAAAGTAAACCTGCAGCAGTACCTTACCCGTATTTATGGCAGCCTCACTACTTTTAATGTGTTGTTTAAAGACGAAGAGGATGTTTTTGTCGGAGAGAAAGGTGCTAAGGAATGAACAAACGCAGCATATTGATTTTTGCCACCGTATCCGGCTTTTGCGCAGTAGCATTAGGCGCCTTTGGTGCACATAAATTAAAAGAGTTGTTGGCACCACAAATGTTGTCGGCTTTTGAAACCGGTGTGCGTTATCAGTTTTACCACACACTTGCCTTGCTGTTTGTTGCCCTTGCAGCAAATGACAACAAAATGCTGAACCGTGCTGCAACATTTTTTATGACAGGTATCATACTCTTCAGTGGCTCGGTTTATGGCTTGGCTTTGTCTTCTGTTTCCGGCAACACCTGGTTTTGGCTGGGACCGGTTACACCCATTGGTGGGCTATGTTTTTTAACAGGTTGGTTTTTTCTAATTTTATATGCTGTCAAAAAGTAAATAATGATTGAACTTTATAACAAGTATGTAGCACATCAGCAGAAGATGGCTGATATCAATTACAGCAGTGCTGTTTTACAATGGGATCAGGAAGTGTATATGCCCCCAAAAGGATCACATTACCGGGCACAACAACTGGCAACATTAGCAGGATATGCTCATGAACTGGCTACGGACAGCCACTATGAAGAAATTATTGAAAAACTACATGACGACACAACTAAACTCAGCCCTGTGCAATGTGCCAATGTGCTGGAGTCGTATCGTGTTTTCAGGCAACAGAAAAAATATACAACAGAATTTGTGGTAGCACTCAATCAATGTATATCAAAAAGTTTTAATGCATGGCAGCAGGCAAAGCAAGAAAATAATTTTAAGTTGTTTGAACCGCATCTGCAGGAGTTGATAAAATATAAAAGGCAGGAGTCGGAGTTGCTGGGCTATGAACAACATCCGTATGATGCACATCTCAACCTTTACGAAACAGGATTGAAGACAAGTTTTCTGGAAACAGTATTCAATCAGGTAAGGCAGAAACTTGTTCCTTACATTCAGCATCTGATGCAGAAGTCACAACCCGATGACAGTTTTTTGTTTAAGCATTACAATAAAGATAAGCAATGGCATTTTGGATTAGACCTGTTGAAACAGATAAATTATGATTTTGAAAGCGGAAGGCAGGACATTTCCACACATCCGTTCACCACTTCGTTTTCTGCTAATGATGTTCGTGTAACCACACGCATCAGCGAGAATGATCTATTTGAAATGATTGGCAGCTGTATTCACGAAGGCGGACATGCACTCTATGAACAAGGATTACCTGCAGATGACTATGGGTTGCCCTCAGGAGAATATCTGAGTTTAAGTATTCATGAATCGCAATCGCGTCTGTGGGAAAATCATGTAGGCAAGTCACAGTTTTTCTGGAATCATAATTTCAAAACATTAAAAAATATTTTTCCGGAGCAGTTGAATGAAGTTAGTGAAAGAAGTTTTTACAAAGCAATAAACCGCATTAAACCTTCACTCATTCGTACCAATGCCGATGAACTTACTTATCATCTGCATGTGCTAATTCGTTTTGAGATAGAGAAAGATATTTTAACAGGGGCCTTGCAGGCTGCACAACTGCCTGAAGTGTGGAATGAAAAGTACAAATCATATCTGAATATAGATGTGCCGTCAGACGCAAAAGGTGTGTTGCAGGATGTACACTGGAGTCACGGCAGCTTTGGTTATTTCCCTACCTATTCCTTGGGAAGTTTTTATGCATCACAATTTTTTCATCAGGCCGATAAGGAAATTTCCGGATTGATGCATCATATTCAAAACGGTAACACCATGCCTTTGCTATTGTGGTTGAGAGATAATATTCATCGTCATGGAAGAACAATACTGGCTGATGAGTTATGTAAAAATGTGACGGGCGAAGTGCTTAACTTTGATTATTTTTATAAATATGCTAAAACAAAATACGATGAACTATATGCTTAACAGAATGAATTGTTGTGCCCTGGTGCTGATGGTTGCCATGGCCGGATCGTGCAAAACAAATAAAAGCACAACTGCGGAAACGCCCAAACAGGAGCCTGCAGCCACAAACCCGCGTATAGATTTGCCGGATAGCATGTACAGGGTTGTTGTTTCATTCATCAGCATTGGTGCCGGAACAGATGCTTCTGCAAAAGAAAAGTTAGATCAGGTTATTCAGCAATATCAGACTGATGTGGGAATGCCAATAGCTCATGAAGAAATTGCATGGGGTAGAGAGGGGGAAGTGGATTTTTGTTTTAAGCTTCTTGGTCAGGATAAAAAATCAAAGGACTCATTTGTGCAGAATTTGCGGGATGCTTTTAAAGGCAACAACTTAGTTCAGATTACTGAAAACACACCGGCATTGCATCAGGCAAGACCTGCTTTTGGCAAATAATTTTTTAAGTGTATAGAAAAAACAAAGCCGCTATGTTTTGCAACACAGCGGCTTTTTGATTTGGTTACAGGTTTAATGTATCACAGATATTTTCTGTGACTTAAATATATTTTCTCCTGTCATCTGTAAAGTATAAATACCTTCTGCCATTCCTTTAAGACTCACAGTTTCTGAAACAGTGTTACCCGAAAATTGATGCTGATATACTATTTGTCCAACGGTGTTGAATAATTTAACATCAACGGTTGTTCCATTGCCTTTCCATCCGAAATTAAGTTGCTCATTGGCAGGATTCGGATATGCATACCACGATAATAGTGGTGTTTCAGAAATGCCAACCAACTCTGCACTCCATATTTCAATATCGTCAAGCAGTGCTTCAACAAGGCTGCCATCATTGGCATCTTCAGCAATAAATTTCAATCGCATGTTTGCTGTAGGCTGCACATAGTCTGCAACACGAAAAGCAAAACGTCTCCAGTTATGGTCTGCAATTATACAGTTTTCTATAGGGACAAAAGTTGTTCCGCCATCATTGCTCACAGAAACCTGCCAGTAATCTTTTCCTGGATCTGCACCCTGATCGTTGGTGTACCAGCGCCAGTACGAAATTGCAGGATTGGAATAGGAGGAAAGGTCGAAGTTGGGCGAAAGCAATGTTGTTTTTCCATCATCAATATCATTTGTTCCGGCTCCATCATTAATACCTGCATTGCCGGTTACTGCGCAAAGGTTGTTAGAGGTGCTTGTATGATCAACAGGAGGTTGTACATAAACCGGTGGTGAACCTCCGGGGTTCAGTATAGAACCTACAGGTGAAGCAATAATCCATTGACCTGTTGTGGCATTGTCACCTGGCATACCCAATGTCCAACCCTGACTGTTGCCTGCATCAAAATAGTCACTGGCCACTAAGTTGTATCCCACCAAAATATAATATGGAACATTAGGGTTGGTATCTGTTACGTTAGGTGGTGTAACACTGAAATGTGTTCCGCATTGATCTGTTGCATCAAGATAGTATGACACTATGGTTCCGTTAGGTTGTCCGGGAATATTTCCCTGATAAACGGTACCATTATAAGTAAAGCTGATTGGATTCCATGTTGCCGAATGATTAATACTGTAATATCCGTTAACGCTGTTGCCTGTACCATTGGCAAAACTTGCAGGGCCGGATGCATTGAGTGTAATGTTCTGGTTCCCCGGAGCACTAAGCACATCATTATGAGTTATTAGTTTTCCAACCACATACATGTTTATGCCATGAATGCCAAAGGCTGAAGCAATTGCACAATAGTTTGGTGTTCCGTTAGTCAGGTCACCATCATTATCATCAATAGTGAGTGCTTCAATTAAAATGTCTGTGTAGAGTTGACCTTCCTGACCATCAGGATAATCAATTGTTGCTGCAAAAGTCTGAACAAATAAATCCTGACGTTGTTGCACGTTATTAAAATTCAATCCAACATCCCACCATGCACCGGCAATAATTTCACCATCGGCATGAACTTCACCCATTATATCATCAGGATAAACTTTTCTTCCCTGATCATAACGTCTTACAAAGTCTGTAGCGCTGTTGGAATAAAAACCTATTCCTAATACAGGGTCTTCTGTTAAACCGTTTGCCCAGGTGTCGGCATAACCTTCGCCAAGTGCACCATTGCTGAAGTTGCCTCCATAGTAAGAATACAAATCGTAATTAATGCCATGTCCGTATTCGTGATATACCACATCGTTGATAATGGAAGTGGCATTACAAGTGCCACCGGCTGCATAAAAATTTAAATCGCCATTATAAAATGCATTACAGTTGCCTGAAACATCAACTATGGTTTGCATCTGAACATCCATCACAGTTTCTGCACCCGACCCCATTAGCTTGGTTACGTAGTAATCGTGTATTTCGTTTACTGAATTGTAAGCAGAAAGTTCCTTGATGTTTGCAGTGCTAAAGGTAATATTGTTGACACCCGGATTTAATGTTGCAGTAAACTGTGGTGTTGTGGCACCGGTTTTTACATTAGCCCAGTTGCCTTCTAATCTGAAAGTGGCAGTAACGGGTGATGAGTTAGGCAATCCCAAATAACCATTGGCATCAGTCACAAAAGGTACACCGGAAATTGAGACAGAAAGATTAGCTAATGGCTCAACAGCAGTGGGCAGATAAGGTTGTGTAGGATAAACTGTTGCAGTAACATTCACATCTGTGTTTGCTGCAAAATAATTAATTTTATTATGACGATAAAGCACTTCACCATTATGTGCATCTACAAGCGTATAGTACTCTCTTGGAAAACTTTCTGCATCGGTTGCTTTAACAGTTACTTCATAAACAAGATGATAAATATTTTTTCCTTCATCAGGCACAGGCAACACTTTCAGGTCGCTGTTTACTGTTGTACCGTTTAATGTTAAATTCAGACCATTGGTTGCTGCTGCAGAAGCTGCCTGTGTACTCAATGTCGGATTAATGTTTACGGTAATATCATTATAAGCATCGCAAATAAACTGATTCACTTTTCCGTCCTTGGTAATTTTTATCTGAACTTTGGACCATAACACTTCCAGTCCGTTATAACGCTGAATGTAATTCACATAAAAATACTTTTTGTTCTGTGCTGTATTACGGAAGAATAAATCACTCAGTGGAAGTCCAAAAACATTCAGTTTGTTGTTGATGAATGACCATGCTGTTGATTGTGCATCTAAAGGCAATCCCACTGAAATTGGTTTACCAAATGCATTGTGTGGAAGTCCGGTTTCTTCGTTAAAAACTACCGACCATCCTTTGTTTTGTTCAGAAAACTGTTGCCACGCTTTTTGTTGTGAAAGGCTTTCCTGACGATTAACATTGGGTAAACGTTTTCTATCTTTAATAAACACTTTAAGATTAGGATCGTCATTACGGTCAAAGCCGTTGTGATCATGGGCTGCATTAAGCAGCAACGGTGCAAATAATGCAACGAGTAAAATTCGCAAAGTCATAATTAAATAGATTTGATTTTTTGGACTGACAAAATTATTCATATAAAATTAAGGTACAAATAAGATTGTGTCATTGATTAAACATATTTTTGGGCTCTTATGAAGTGTTTTCGTAGTGTTTTTGGTTTGAAGGTTCTGGCAATGGTTTTTTTGCTGTTTTCTTCATTTAAAGCACCCGATTTTACATTAAAACTTGCCAAGCTCAAATATGCAGGCGGTGGAAACTGGTACGTCAGCCCTACGGCATTACACAATCTGGCAGTTTTCTGCAATCAGAATATTAATACCAACATTAGCCCGGAAGAGGCTGTAGTAGAGCCCGGAAGCCCCGACTTATTTAATTATCCTTTTGTGCACATGACAGGCAACGGGCGGTTTGTTTTTAGCAATCAGGAGGCCGAAAATCTGAGAAAATATTTAATAGCCGGTGGATTTTTGAATATCAACGACAGCTACGACATGGATAAGTTTGTCCGCCCCGAAATGAAAAAAGTTTTTCCTGAACTTGACTTTGTTGAATTGCCATTCAACCATCCTATTTATCATCAGCGGTATAATTTCCCCAATGGATTGCCTAAAATCCATGAACATAATGGGAAACCGCCACAGGGTTTTGGCCTGATTTATCAGGGCAGGTTAGTTTGTTTTTATGAATATGAAAGTGATATTGGCGATGGGTGGGAAGATCCGGAAGTACATAACGACCCACCGGAAATGCGACAAAAAGCGTTGCAGATGGGCGCAAATATCCTGCAATACGTTTTTAGCGGACAATAAGTTTATTCAAAACCTGAATCAATATTCAGCAGGGAGTCTATTTTAATTGTTTCCAGATAAGGGGCCAAAAGTGCGGAGTTGTCAAACGACTTTATCTTTTTAATACTGTTCTCATTAATGCTGTACCATAGTTCAATGTAAAACTCATTGAAATAAAACAGATTTACTCTGTAGCCATAAACTTCTCTGACATGAAGATGAATTGCACCATTCCAAATATACCAGGTTTGTTCATCATGTGACAGGTTATTGAATTCTTTGCAGGTTACCAACGACATACTTCTTTGTTTAACGATTGTTTTCTTAATTGTTAAACCAAGTTGCAGTCTTATATTTAGTGATGGGGCAACCTTTTGGTCAAAATCACTTTTTATTTGGCAAATGTCAAAGTAAGGAAGTTGAACGCAATGTACTTATTTGCTACTGTTGTACTGAAACACTGAACTGATCACCGGCAATGGTAAAATGCTTGATGTTGACACATAATACAGGCAGTTGAAGATCGTTAGCTACAATTTTTTGCTCTTCAACACCTATTACGTAGTCGGCAACATTCAAATCAGGCTCTATGGTAGTAACAATAATGTCGGCATTATGTGCAGCAGCTTGTTTGGCAATCACCTCATATTTATCATCGAGTGAAAAGGTCTGCTCAATTAATTGATATTTAATTTCTGCATTATTGAGATTGTCTTCAAAATATACGGTATTCAGGTCACTTCTTTTCTGAATATAAGGATCGTGATTGTTTTGTTTAAGCAGCAGTACACTTGCCTTAAATAGCTTTGCAAATTGTATTACAGCAGGCAATTCCTGTTTAACTTCTTTGGTGAAATCAATAGGTACAAGCATCTTTTTCAGTGGACTGAAATCTTTTTGTTGTACAACAATGAAAGGAGTTTTTGAATGGGTAATCAACTTCATGGCATGACTGCCTAAGAAATGTTGAAGGCCTTTAATGCCATGTGTAGCCATCACAATTAAGTCAGCACTAACTTCTTTTGAAAAATCACCTAATATCTCAAAAAGGTTACCTTGTTTTACTTTTTGCTGAACAGTGAGATGTGCAGGAACGGAATATTTGTTTGTAATGTTGCTGAGTTGCTGTTGTGCTTCTTTAGACTTTGTTATGTCATCAACAGCATGAAAAAGGATTATTTCATTGGCAAAAGGAAGTGACAATGCATATTTAAATCCTTTTTCAGTAATATCGGTAAAGTCAACCGGAACTAAAATTTTCATATACATGTTATTTAGAATGATAACATTCCGCAACATAAAAAGTTACATCAGTTGATGACGATATGATGATTGTTCTTAAAGGCCGTTGCCGGCACCACCCCACCAGCCTTTACGCCCGGTGAAAAGTTTTTTCCAGAAACCCGGACCTCTGTATCGGGTTGCATGTTGAGCCTGTGGATTATAAACCAACCCAATACCGAAATGAATGTAGTTATCATTTTTGGTAGCATTAGAGCGGTTTCTTCCCGAAGGGTCTTGTGATCTGTTCAGTCGCCTGTCAGCAAAATAAGAAGCCAATTCGCCTTTTGGAGTAAGCGACAAAGCTTCCATATTCGGATATTTTCCACTAGCATCGTCTAAATAATCTGTCAGGGTAAAATGTTCAGAAAACTCAACCTTCAGTCGCCATTTGGGATTGATTCTTATATACGTACCTATGCCAATTGGAAAAACGGCCTGATAAAGTTTGTAAGGTGCAGGATAATCACCTTCATTGATATATTGCCCTTCTGTACCCAGAGGTTGCAGTGAAACCAATTTCCCATAATACTCAGGATTGCTACCATAATAGCGTGCCCGGGGATTGAAGAAAAACAAACCGCCACCGGCAAAGACATAAGGTATGGCAAGTTTTTTTGTACGGTTGGAAAATAAACTTGCACTCAGTTGAAAAGATATTTCGTCAATGCGGGTTTCAAAACTTAGGTTGCGCTGTTTGTTATCGCGCTCCTTTGTTAAAGAATCTGCACCCTCAATGCTTCCATGATAATAGTTGAGTTGTAAGTTAACATGCCTGGTCAAATGAATACCTATGGCAGCATTACCATAGTTTCTGAAAATTTTTGTTGATGGAACAGGGCTTTTATCATTAAGATCGCCATTGTAATAAAGAATACCTCCTGAAAGAGAAAAGAAGGTGCGGCTTTGACCGTAAATTTGATTTACTGAAAGTAAAAAAAGTAACAGGGTAATTTTTTTCATGCTCACTCCCGATTGATGCAAAAGTAGCTTCTTACATGAACCTACAATCGTAAAACGTCCATTGTTAAGCTTATGTTTTACACAACAATATGTTAAGTAAGTTTGTTCATGATAGCAACGATTTTCCTGTCATTTCAGCGGGCTGCTGCACTTTCATTAATTGCAGAATAGTAGGCGCAAGATCTGCCAGAATACCATTGCTTAAATTGAATTCATGTTGTGGCTGAATAAGAAACAAAGGCACAGGGTTGGTTGTATGTGCAGTATTGGGTGAGCCATCATCGTTAATCATATAGTCGGCATTACCATGATCTGCTGTGATTAAAAATGAATAACCCTGTTCCAAACCGCATTGCACAATTTCGTTTACACAGGCATCAACCGTTTCTACTGCTTTTACAGCTGCCGAAAACACGCCTGTATGGCCAACCATATCGGCATTGGCAAAGTTGATGCAGACAAAATCTGTTTCACCTTTTTTTAGTTCGTTTACCAATGCATCTTTTAATGGTAATGCACTCATTTCCGGTTGCAGGTCGTAAGTGGCCACCTTGGGCGAAGGAATCAGAATCCGCCTTTCTCCACGGAATTCATTCTCGCGTCCGCCAGAAAAGAAAAAAGTAACGTGCGGATATTTCTCGGTTTCAGCGGTTCTTATTTGAGTTTTGTTTGCATTCTGCAAAACTTCGCCTAATGTGTTTTCTAAGTTGTCTTTAGAAAAAATTGTTTTAACACCACTGAATTTATCGTCATACACGGTCATGGTAACGTACTCCAGATTTAGCTTGTGCATATTCTGTTCATGGAAGTCTTGCTGCGTAAGAGCCATTGTTATCTCACGGCAGCGGTCAGTACGGAAATTAAAACAGATAACGGCATCGCCATCCTGTATTGTTGCAACAGGTTTGTTGTTGTCTGAAATACAAATGGGTTTGATAAACTCATCAGTGATATTGTTTTTATAGGAGGCCTCAATACCGCTAACGGCATTGTCGAAGTGCACTCCGGTACCGTTAACCAGTAAATCATAAGCTTCTTTAATACGCTCCCAGCGCTTATCTCTATCCATTGCATAATATCGCCCTACAACAGAAGCAATTTTTCCTGAAGATTTTTGCAGATGATTCTCTAACTCCTTAATAAAACCCAATCCGCTTTTTGGATCGCAATCGCGGCCATCAGTAAATGCATGAATAAAAACATCGTTAACCTGATTGTCCCTTGCAATGTCACAAAGTGCTTTCAGATGGTTGATGTGAGAATGTACACCACCATTGCTCACCAGTCCGATAAGGTGTAGTTTTTTTCCTGTACGTTTTACATAGTCAAGACAGTTGAGTATAACAGCATTGCTATGCAACGTTTTTTCTTCAACTGCTTTGTTGATGAGTGCCAATTCCTGATAAACGATTCTGCCTGCACCAATGTTGAGGTGCCCAACTTCGCTGTTTCCCATCTGGCCATCGGGGAGGCCGACATTAAGTCCGGAAGTAAGTAATTCACTGTGCGGGTATTTGTTATAACAAGAATCTATAAATGGCGTATTTGCTGTATAAACTGCATTGCTTTTGTCTTTTCGGCCTTCGCCCCAGCCATCCATAATAATCAGTACAACTTTTTTCTTGTTCATATTTATGTTTTATTGTTTAATGATGGAATGACGACTTCAAAAATACAGCCCTGCGGATAATTATCCTGAACAACTATTCGGCCTTTATGTTTTAAAGCAATAAAGCGACAGATGTAAAGCCCTAAGCCTGTTCCTTTTGTAGTGCGTGTTTCTTCGTTACCTATACGATAGAATTTTTCAAAAATTTTTCTTTTTTCAATATCAACAATACCGGGTCCGTTGTCGCACACTTGCAAAAAGACATCTTCATTTATCTGAAAAAGTTTTACTTCAATATCAGAACCTGCAGGCGTATATTTTTGAGCGTTCTCCAGCAAATTAAGTACTAATGAGTGAATGCCATTTTTGTCAGCCATGATGTGAATATCTTTCTCAACTTGCACCTTGAATTGATGGCTGCCGGAAGATTGCTGAAATATGATCATCAAATCAGTTAACAAGGCCGAAAGGTTAGTGTTCTGAAAGTGAAAATCCATATTGGACGACTCAATGCGTGTTGCTGTAAGAATATTTTCAACTAAAAAATTTATTCTGTCAGTCTCCAATAATGCCCTTCCCAAAATTTTATCTTTTTGGTCTTTTTCAATTTCTCTTCTGAGCAATGTTTCCAGACTAAGTCTAATGCCTGCAATAGGAGATTTAAATTCATGCGTAATGCTCATCATAAAGTTTTTTTGCTGTAATGCCATCTGAAATTCTTTTTGAAAAGACCTGCGTGCATAATAAATTCCAATACCAAGAAGTGATAAAAAAACCAACCCTTCGCCTGCTACCATCAGATATTTTTCTTTTAGCTTTTTGCGAATGGCATTTTCCTGAATTATGGTTGCTTCTGTTTGAGGCAACGTTTCAAGATAACGTAGTTTTTCATTTCCTAACTCAGAGTTTAATTTCACTAAAAGATACGACCACCAGCCCAATTGCAGCAGCACATAGACCACTAACAGATAGAATATTTTAGTTGACTTCATCAGCTTGTTGTTTCTCTGAATTAAAATAATTTACAACTATTGCAGCTTTTTGTTTACCTATGATTTCTGCAATTTGTTCTGCATGGGCTTCTTTAATTTTTTTTACACTTTTAAAATGAATAATCAGTTTCTCAAATGTGGCATTTCCTATTCCAGGAATTTGCAATATTTCTGACTGCAGAAAATTACGACTTCTTTTATTTCTGTGATGTGTTATCCCGAAACGATGCACTTCATCTCTCAGTTGCTGAATAATTTTTAAGGTTTCACTTTTTTTGTCAAGATACATGGGTACAGAATCTCCGGGGTAATAAATTTCTTCTAATTTTTTAGCTATACCAATGGTTTGAATCTTTTTATTTAAACCCAATTTTTCAAGACCTGTCAATGCTGCATTAAGTTGTCCTTTGCCACCATCTATGATGATAAGCTGCGGCAACGGTTGTTTTTCTTCTAAAACACGTTTGTAGCGTCTGAAGATTACTTCCTGCATTGATGCAAAATCATCCGGTCCTTCAACGGTTTTGATATTAAAGTGTCTGTATTCTTTTTTTGCCGCTTTACCATTAACAAACACACTCATGGCTGCAACAGCATTGGTCCCCTGAAAATTCGAGTTGTCAAAACATTCAATCCTGCGAGGTTGCTCCATCATCCTTAAATCTGTTTTCATTTTCTCCATCAACCGGTCTGTTTTATGTTCAGGATTCAGCTTATCATACTGCGCTAATTTTTCCAACTGATAATATCGCGCATTTTTTTCAGAGAGGCTGAGCAGATGTTTTTTCTCTCCTATTTTTGGAATACTCACTTCAGTACCGGCAGGAAAAGTGTCCGGCATTACATTGACCAATATTTCTGTTGCATCACTTTCAAAACGCTGACGCAATTCTGTCAATGCAAAAGTTATCAGGTCGGAATCTGTTTCTGAAAGTTTCTTCTTCAGCTCAATAGTTTGCGATTGCAGAATGGCACCGTTGATGACTTTCATGAAATTGGCAAAGCCATAATTTTCATCAGAAACAATAGTCACTACATCAACATTATTAATAACCGGACTAACTATTACGGATTTACTCCGGAACTGCTCTAAGGTATCGAGTTTACTTTTTATCTGTTGCGCTTTTTCAAATTCAAGATTTTGTGAAGCTGTTTGCATTTCATCCTGCAAAATACGAATCACCTGATTGATATTTCCTTTTAATATGTGCCTTATGTTTTCAATACCTTGCTGATAGTCTTCTGCTGATTGACGGCCTTCGCATGGACCAAGACAATTGCCTACGTGAAATTCAAGACAAACTCTGAATTTTTTATTCTGAATATTTTCAGGAGTAAGACTAAGATTGCAATTTCTTAGCTTATAAAGCCGGTGAATCATGTCTAACAAAATATTAATCATTTTCACCGAAGCATAAGGGCCAAAGTACTGTGAGCCATCGCGGATTTTTCTTCTTGTATAAAAAATTCTGGGAAAAGGTTCATTTTTAATACAAATCCATGGGTATGTTTTATCGTCTTTGAGGAGGATGTTGTAGCGAGGTTGATGTTTTTTAATCAGGTTGTTTTCGAGTAAGAGCGCATCTAATTCGGTTTCTGTAATAATAAAACGCAAATCAGAAATCTGCCTGACCATAATGGCTGTTTTCCCACTTTCAAAAATGTCTTTTGAAAAGTAACTATAAACTCTTTTCTTCAGATTTTTTGCTTTACCTACGTAAATAATCTTTTCATTTTTATCAAAAAACTGATAAACACCCGGTTCATTTGGAAGTCCTTCAATAATGGCTTTTATATGCTCGTTTTTAACAGCCATTATATATCTGATTTTTGCTCTTGTAAAACTTTAACATAAACAGCTTTTGTTTTTTCTGCTGTTCTTCTGAAAGTATATTCAGAAACTAACTGCTGTGCATTAGTGGAAAGTGTTTTTGCAAGATTACGGTCATTCATTACTGCCATTGCATGTGTGGCAAGTTGTTTAGCATTGCCAACAGGTGCTATCAATCCGGTTTTTTCATGCTGCACAATTTCAGGAATACCACCTGCTTGAGTTGCCACAACAGGAACCTGAGCTGCAAAGGCATCTAAAATAGTTGTGCCAAGACCTTCTGTTTTCGAGGTCATCAGAAAGAGATTGAGCTCCGGTAGCAATTCATTAATATCATTTCTGAAACCGGTAAAATGAATGTTGTCTGTAAGTTTTTTTTCAGCAACTCTAGCTTGAAGTGCATTCATTTCTGTACCATCGCCAATCAGAAAGAAATGAACTTGTTGCGTTTGTTGTAAAATAATTTCTGCCGTATCAATAAAAGTAAATAAGTCTTTATGGTCAGCTAAGGCAGATACATTGCCAATAAGAAAAGTCTCTTTTGGTAATTGATATTCCTGATGCAGTTTTGTTTTTCCTAAAACAAATTTTTCAGTGTCAACTCCGGAATGGACAACTTCTAAAATATTTTTTCTTTTAATAGCAGGTGATGTTATTTGCCTGATTGCATCAGACACACAGATTATCTTTTTAATACTTGAATGATTGTATTTCAAATATGAAAACCAGGAAGAAGAAACAGCAAAATCTACTCTGCGGCTTACCACAACAGGGCATTTATTTCCAAACAGCCAGGCAGAAAGAAATGCAGCAGTATGTGCGTGCGAGTCATGCGTGTGTATGAGGTCAACCTGATTGTCTTTACAATACTTTTTTATCTTTATTGCTAAAGGTAAATTAAGTGCCGTGCCTTTTTGAAAGACTTCTATCTTGCAATCATATTTATTCAGATGTTGAATGATTGCTGCATCCTTAGGACATAATAAAAAACATGTTGTTTGCAGGATTTCAAGCTGACGTATTAGATAGGCTGCCTGCTGCTCGCCCCCACGCCAACCTGTTGCAGTTGATATATGCAGTACCTTCATCAAAGACTTTTTAATTTTTCGTGGTTACGATGTTCCAACAATGAATAGCGTAGATAAACACTTTTGGCAGAATATTTAGCAATGAGCCACCCATAGTATCCATCCAAAAAACCTGCTTTTAAAATATAAGTCTTCAAAAATCTTCCTGCTGTATGTAGCAATGTTTTGAATCCGTTTGAAGATTGCCCTTTAGAAAATTTTGACTTTGCCGCAATAATACCAAACTTAGTTGCCTGTTGCATGTGCTGCTCTATACTGTCAATACTGTAATGAAGTAAATCACCTTTCAAATGCTGTACGGTAGTTTTTTCTGATAGGATAATTTTATCATGAGGGTTTGTGCCTCCCCATTGTGCTTTTGTTTTATCGAACAAGCGTATTTTTACATCAGGATACCAACCGCTATGATAGATCCACTTATCACAATATCGCGTAAGCCTGTTCATGCTGTAAGCAGAAGCGGTATGATTATTTTTAATTTGTTCAATTGATTTTTGTAATGTTTCAGAAAGACATTCGTCTGCATCCAGAGAAAGTACTAAATTATTTGAAGCAAAAGTCAGTGCATGGTTTTTTTGTTCTATGTAGCCTAAAAACTTTTGTTTGACAAACTTTACGGCATAACGACTGCAAATTTCTTCTGTTTTGTCAGTTGATAGCGAGTCCAATACCACAATTTCATCACAAACAGTTAAAAGACTTTTCAGGCATTGTTCAATCTTTTTCTCTTCGTTAAAAGTGATTATTACTCCTGAAATTTTTACCATGGAAGAATTAATATGATGCAAAAATAGTATTATCTCACCGTAAAATAGCGACTCACATTTAAATGCAATTCTATCTTTGCAGCATGTCATTCAATTTAAATCAGACTGAAATCATTCAGGGAAATTATCGGTCGCTGGCAAAAGTTATTTCGCAGGTCGAGAATTCTGCTGATGGTGCAATTGATTTGCTAAGGCATCTGAAGATAAATTATGACATTCCTGTAATAGGATTTACCGGCCCCCCCGGTGCAGGAAAAAGCTCATTGCTTAATGCATTGCTTGCTAAAATGGCCAACAAGTGGCGCATCGCAATCCTTGCAGTTGACCCAACATCGCCTTTTACAAGTGGAAGTATTTTAGGTGATCGTTACAGAATGAATGAATACTTTTTACATCAGAATGTTTATATCAGATCATTGGCAACAAGAGGAAATCTCGGAGGGTTATCAGCCAGAACTATTGAAATTACTGATGTATTGCGGTCATGTGCATTTGATTTTATTTTTATAGAAACTGTTGGCGTTGGACAAAGCGAGGTTGAAATAGCTGCATTAGCCGACACTACAATTTTGGTTTTAAATCCCGGTACCGGTGACGACATTCAGGCATTGAAAGCCGGTATTATGGAGATTGCTGATGTGTTTGTAATTAATAAAGCAGACAGAGATCAGGCTGATGCTCTTGTAAAGCACATTCAAAACATGTTAAGGTTGCGAAATCAGGCACACCATCCTCCAATTTTTAAGACTATAGCAACAGAAGGCACAGGGATTGATTTATTGACAGCATGTTTAATGGATAAAACAAGAAAGCAAACAGATAAACAGCGTTTGTTTTATGAAAAATCCATTCGCCTTATCATCAGCAATAAAATGAGCGATTTTAATTATCAGTCCTTGAAAAATAAACTTCGAGATGCTATGGGCTTAAAGGATTTTAACCTCTATAGTTTTCTTCACGAAAATTATTTTAAGAAGTAGGGGATAAGCAAAGCATACCACGGTGGCTCATACAGGCGAAATCCAATAATGGAGACCCTCTGTTTGAGTAAATTACAAGAAATTTCACAAAAAATTTGAGGATTAAGTTTTTTTGTATTGTTTTGTGCAGGTATAAACCGAAAGAGCATTGTATGCACGATTCAGAAAATAATGGAAACTCAAGAGAGGTAATCTTCTCTAAAGCAGTTAAGGCAGGAAAAAGAACCTATTTTTTCGATGTTAAGTCAACCCGGGCTAACGACTATTTTGTTACAATTACAGAGAGCAAGAAGAAGTTTAACATGGGTGATGACAAACCTTTTTATGAGAAACATAAAATCTTCCTCTATAAAGAAGATTTTGAGAAGTTTATTGAAGGATTGAATGAGGCTGTTGCACACATTAAAAATGGCAATGCCGGAAAATCAGATCAGGATAATGACAGTTCGGGTGGCGGTTCAAACCCGTATAGTGACATTAGCTTTGATGAAGAAACGAGCTGATTAACCACATTTTAGGGTAGTTTGACCCTCATGTTTAAAACTTTTAGCTAAAAATATTTGGTTTTAATAAATTAATATCTACATTTGGTCATCAAAATTTTAATACTATGGCAGTAATAGCATTATCAAAAGCAGAGATGCAAAGCATTCAGAAAATAGGCTCAATGCTAACAGGTCTTTCTAAAATTATTGGAGAAGATCAATTGAATGAGTTTAAGCTTTATGATGAAATTGAAGCAGAGAAAGCAGCTGCACAATCTGTAAGTCGCAAACAAGCTTACTCAAGTAAAGCAACTATCGAAAAACTTATTTAATAGTCCATATTTTAAGTTTGCGGTCATAGCCTGATTATAGGGCTATGACCGCATTTTTTTTGTCCAGTCTCTGATTGACATCAGAATTTATGCTCTTCTTTATTCGGTTTAATTTCTGATTTCTGTATTCTTTGTAGGTTTGAACTTTAATTTTTATGTAATGATCAAAAAAATATTTTTTCTTGCCATTTGTGCTTTTGCAGTTTCCAATCTGTATGCACAAAAAAAATTTACTTATGCCGACATTTGGGGGTCATCGCAGTTTTCTGCTAAAAGTGTTTCTTCCCTAAAAAGTATGAAAAGTGGCGACACCTTTTCAAATACCGACAAAGCCGGAAACCTGATTCGCTACAGTTTCAAAACAGGAAAGGTTATTGACACACTTATGAAAAATGAAGAGTTGCAATCAAAAATCAGGGGTTTTGCATATTCGGAATACACCTTTAGTGATGATGAAAAAAAAGTTTTGCTGAAAACAGCTTCAGAAGCAATTTACAGACATTCAACAAAGGCCGACTATTATATTTTTGATTTTACAAACCGCAAACTAACTCAACTTTCAGAAAAAGGAAAGCAGATGTATGCACAGTTTAATCCACAAGGTAACATGGTTGCTTTTGTCCGTGATAATAATTTATATCTAAAAAATCTTTCAGACTTCAGTGAAAAAATGGTTACTGATGATGGGCAGAAAAATTCTATCATCAATGGCGCTACAGACTGGGTTTACGAAGAAGAATTTTCTTTCAGTCAGGGATATCAATGGTCAAATGATGGGATGTATATAGCATACTACAGGTTTGATGAAAGCAGAGTTAAAGAATTCACACTAACATATTACGACTCACTTTATCCAAAAGAAGAGAAGTATAAATATCCTAAAGCCGGTGAAGAAAATTCAGTTGTGGAAATTTTTGTTTATAATCTCACTACAGGTAAAAGCATTAAAATGCAAACTGGTGATGAAAAAGATCAATACATTCCAAGAATAAAATGGACAAAGTTGAAAGGGCAATTATGTGTATTAAGATTAAATAGACATCAGAACAGTTTGGATTATTTATTGTGCGATGCTGCTTCAGGCAAAGTCACTTTACTCATGAATGAAAAAAATAACACGTTTATTGAGATTACTGATAACCTGATTTTCTTGAATAATGGAACACAATTTATTTACAGCAGCGATAAAAGTGGATACAATCAGATTTATCTGAGAAACCTTAGTGATGGCACAGAAAAAATGTTAACTCATGGTGGTGAAGTAATAACATTTTATGGCTATGATGAGAAAACTAAAAGTTGTTTTTATCAGGTTGCTGAGCCAACCCCAATGGAAAGAGTTGTTTATTCTGTAGACCTGAATCATAAGAAGAAATTATTGTCGCCTGCCAACGGTACTGCATCAGCATCTTTCAGCAGTAATTTTAAGTATTCAGTAATTACACATAGCACAATTGACAAACCTTATATCTGTTATGTTCAGGACAGCAGAGGTAAAAAAATAAGGGTGTTGGAAAATAATGAAAGAGTGGTAAAGAATCTTGAAGCTTATACAATTTCTAAACCTGAATTTTTTGAATTCACTAATTCTGAAAAAATCAGCCTGCATGCATGGATGATAACGCCACCGGGTTTTAAAGCCAATGAGAATAAAAAATATCCTGTTATTGTTTATTTATATGGAGGGCCGGGCAGACAGACAGTCCTTAACCAATGGGGTGGATCAAATTTCCTCTGGCATCAGATGCTTGCGCAAGATGGTTTTATTGTAGTATCGGTTGACAACAGAGGAACTCCGGGACGTGGTAAGGAATTTGCCAATAGTATTTATAAAAACATGGGTCATTATGAAACGATTGATCAGATAGAATTTGCAAAATATCTTCGTGCATTATCTTATGTTGACTCAACCCGTATTGGTGTTCATGGATGGAGTTATGGTGGCTATTTGACTTCTTTACTTATGACAAAGGGTGCTGATTATTTTAAAGTTGGTGTTGCCGTAGCACCTGTCATCAACTGGCGCTATTACGATTCAATTTATACGGAAAGATATTTGTCTTTGCCGGCAGAGAATCCAAAAGGTTATGATGATAACTCACCTGTTTTTTTTGCCGATAAATTGAAAGGTAAGTATTTGCTCATTCACGGGCTAACTGATGACAATGTGCATTTTCAGAACAGTGCAGAAATGGTTATTGCATTAGTAAAGAATAAAAAACAATTCGACTCTTTTTATTACCCCAATCAGGCACATGGCATTTCTCAATCGAGGTGGCATTTGTATGAAATGATGACTGAGTACTTTAAGAAAAACCTATAAATATTTCGTCATAGTTTTATCTCAAACAAAATCAAATTCTAAAATTGTGATTGTAATACTTAATATTAAAGGCCTCTGTGGAATTTTGGATACTAATGTAATTATTAAACGTGGGCAGGATTTACGCAGTTTTATAATCTTTCATGATGCTTTTCTGGCGATAAAAGATGGGCTTATAGAAAACTATGGCACCATGACTGAATGGGAGTCAGTGAAAGAAAAATACAGTACCTATGAATTGGTTCAGGCAGAAGGTAAATATGTGATGCCGGGATGGTGCGATTCACATACACATCTTGTTTATGCAGCCTCGCGCGAAGAGGAATTTGTTGACCGCATCAATGGGTTGTCTTATGAAGATATAGCACAACGTGGTGGAGGTATTCTGAATTCTGCTAAGAAACTTGCCGTTGCATCAGAGGAAGATTTGTTTCAAACTGCAATGCAACGAATAGATTTAATGATTGCAAAGGGAACCACTTCAATAGAGATAAAGAGTGGCTATGGCTTGAGCCTTGAAAGCGAACTAAAGATGCTTAGGGTAATAAGGCGAATTAAAGAAAGCCTACCTCTAAATATAAAATCTACTTTTCTGGGTGCTCATGCAGTTCCGGAGAAATTCAAAAACAATAAGGCAGGCTATGTCAGACATGTTATTGATGATATGATACCTGCAGTTGCTGCTGAAAAGTTAGCTGATTATTGTGATGTGTTCTGCGAAAGAAATTATTTTACACAGCAGGAAACAGAAGCTATACTAAATGCAGGTACTAAGTTTGGTTTAATACCCAAGGTGCATGCCAATCAGATGAGCCGTTCAGGTGGTGTTCAGGCTGGTGTTAACTGTAATGCCATTAGTGTAGATCATCTGGAGTTTGTTGAAGACGAAGAAATTGCTGCACTTAAAAATAGTGGAACAATGCCCGTTGTGCTACCCGGTGCTGCATTCTTTTTGAGTTTACCCTTGCCTCCTGCCAGAAAGATGATTGATGCAGGCTTACCTTTAGCCGTAGCAACGGATTTTAACCCCGGAAGCTCACCCTCAGGCGACATGAATTTTATGATTAGTCTTCTTTGTGTTCAGTATAAATTAAACCCTGAAGAAGCATTTAATGCTGCCACTATCAATGCCGCCTATGCAATGAATATTAGTCATACTACCGGTAGTATTTCTATTGGCAAAAGAGCAGATTTTTTTATAACCAAGAAAATAACATCGCCATATATCATACCCTACTCATTCAATGAAAATGTGGTAGAAGCGGTTTATGTAAAAGGCAAAAAAGTTGTGTAAATATGAGTCATCTTGTAGTTTACAGTAAAGAAGATATTAGTTGGGAAACACGCACCCGCAAGAATGAAACCAAGGTGGGTGAGAATGTACAGGTACTCAAAAATAGTGATGCTTCATTACTTGAACTTTTAAGTCAGTCAGATGCTGAATATGTTTTATTAGGTCTTCCAGAAGATATTGGAATCAGAGCTAATGGCGGTCGTGGAGGCGCATACAGTGCATGGAAGCCGGCATTGTTCAGCTTGTTGAATGTGCAAAGCAATTGTTTTGGCGATGGCAGTAATATTTTGGTTCTTGGTCACATCAACTTTGATGATCTGATGCTTGCTGCCGATGGGATAAATTTTAAGACAGAAAAAGGGCTCGGTAAAGCAAGAGAATTTGTTGAACAGATTGATGAAAGAGTTTTCGAAGTTGTAAAGGCAATTATTCAATCGGGCAAGGAAGCTATAATAATTGGTGGTGGCCATAACAATGCATTTCCAAATATTAAAGCCGCTGCCACAGGACTTCATTTAAATGGGGTTATAAAAACAAAGAGTATAAACTGTATCAATAGTGATGCGCACTCCGATTTTAGAGAAATGGAAGGTCGTCACAGTGGAAATGGATTTCGTTATGCTTTTGAACAAAAGTTTTTGAACAAATATGCAATGGTTGGCTTGCATGAAAGTTATAATGCAGGTAATGTGCTGCAATATATGATGGAGAGACCAGAAAATTTTTCATTGTCATTTTTTGAAGATATCTTTATCAGAGAAAAAATTTCATTTACAGAAGCAGTTGATAAAGCCATTGAATATGTTAAAGACAACTACTGCGGTATAGAAATTGACATGGATACTATACAAAATATTCCTTCAAGTGCCAAAACTTCAAGTGGAATCAGTACCATTCAGGCCCGACAGTATATAACGCGCGCAGCCTCGAAACTGAATACATGTTATTTACATATTGCCGAAGCAGCACCTGTGCTTTCACACATAAAGGCTGATAATAAAACAGGTAAACTTATCGGTTATTTAGTTGCTGACTATATTAAAGCTCGCACTACTTTTAAAAACAGCAAGAGCTGATTCGAGGTTTAATTGTCAAAAACTGTTGAAGTTCATTAAATTCATAAAGAGGATCTTTTGCACGTAGCACCTTTAAAACTTTTTTTATTCTTCAGCGGTGCATTCTTTTTCAAAGTAATTTTGATGTTCTTATCATACATAATTTTCAAAAAGATTAAAACAAAAATAAATGAAGCAGTTGATTGAATGTGTTCCCAACTTCAGCGAAGGGAATGATTTGACTATTATTAAACAAATTACCGATAGCATAGAATCTGTTGAAGGTATAAAATTGCTGAATGTAGATCCGGGAAAGGCTACCAACAGAACCGTAGTAACTTTTGTGGGCGAACCGGCACAAGTAGTAGAAGCAGCATTTAAAGGTATTGCAATGGCAGCCACACTCATTGATATGAGTAAGCATAAAGGCGAACATCCACGAATGGGTGCAACTGATGTTTGTCCTTTTATTCCTGTGGCGAATATTAGTATGGCAGAAACAGCAGCATGGTCAAAGAAATTGGCCGAGAGGGTAGGTAAGGAACTTAAAATACCTGTGTATCTCTATGAAGAAGCACAACCTAACAAGAGTAGAAATAATTTGTCTGTCATAAGAGCAGGAGAGTATGAAGGTTTCTTCAAGAAGATAAAACAGCCGGAGTGGAAACCGGATTTCGGACCAGATGAACTGCCTCCACATTCAGGTGCCACAGTTATTGGTGCTCGCGATTTTCTGATAGCCTATAATGTAAATCTTAACACCAAATCCGTTAAACGTGCAAACTCTGTAGCCTTCGATATTCGAGAAGCCGGGCGTGTGAAAACTGATAGCAATGGAAAAAAAATATTGGATGCTGCGGGTAATGAAATCAGAATACCGGGTAAGCTTAAAGGTGTTAAAGCAATAGGATGGTATATAGAAGAATATGGTATTGCACAGGTCTCTATAAATATTACAAAGTTTAGAGAAACTCCACTGCATATTGTTTTTGAAGAAAGTGCGCGTAGTGCGTATGAGCGCGGATATCGTGCTACCGGCAGTGAGTTGGTAGGCTTGGTTCCATTGCAGGCCATGCTCGATGCAGGAAAGTATTTTCTTAACAAACAACGCTTGTCATCGGGGGTTTCTGATGATGAGTTAATTCATATTGCTGTTAAGTCGATGGGGCTTGATGAATTGTCACCATTCACTCCTGAGAAAAGAATTATTGAATATGTGATGGAGAGTGTTAACAAACCTGTACTGGCAAATATGAGGTTGAATGCTTTTGTTGATGAAACGGCCAGCGAATCTCCTGCTCCGGGTGGAGGATCAATAGCGGCATATTGCGGCTCATTGGGAGTTGCGCTTGCAACCATGGTAGCCAATCTTTCTGCTTCTAAAAAAGGATGGGAAGAACGATGGAATGAATTTTCTGACTGGGCGGAAAAAGGACAAAAACTTAAAAAGCAATTAGTCCACTTAGTTGATGAAGATACAGTGGCATTTAACAAAATAATGGATGCATTTAAGTTGCCTAAAACTTCAGATCAAGAGAAGGCAGACAGAAAACAAGCCATTGCTGAAGCCACACGTTATGCCATTGAAGTACCACTGTCAGTAATGAAAATTTCACTACAGTCAATGGAGCTTATTCAGGCTATGGCAAAAAATGGTAATCCAAATTCTGTTTCAGATGCAGGAGTAGGGGCAATGTGTGCAAGAACAGCTGTTTTAGGAGCAGGACTTAATGTACGTATCAATGCTGCAGCATACACCGATAAAACTTTCGTTGAAACAATTTTAAAACAAGCTGCGGAAATGGAAAACCTGGCAATTACGAATGAAAAAGATATTCTGGAAGAAGTAAACCGTAAAATATCAGGCCTATAAAACCAAATTTAATGTGATACGTATAATATAGTTGAAGATGCAGTAATGAATATTAAAGACAGACTAAAGATTTTCTGGTTTTCATTTCCTGTTCAGTTGGTAATTATGCATGTAAAGAAGAGCCAACTGTTGTTAGTCTATTGGCTGGTTTTATTTGCTTGTGTAACACAAAACTTTGGTAACCGCTTTGGTATTCCTTATCTTTTTCTCGACCCCGAATACATGGGAAAAGTGAGTTGGCTTGCTTTTTTTATTATCGGAATTTGCCTTGGTGTTTTTATTATGGCATATAATATTTCCAGTTATATGCTCAATAGTTTCAGATTTCCATTTCTTGCATGTTTATATAAAACGTTTGAGAAATACTGCTACAACAATGCTGTGCTTCCTGTACTTTTTATTTTCACCTATATCGGTGGCATCTATTATTTTCAGTTGAAGAATCAGTTACTTCCAATCGGTATTGTCACACTCCAGGTTTTGGCTCTCTTGCTGGGAATTGCTTTTGTTATTTTCTCAACATTAAAATATTTTCAACATACCAATAAAGATATTTATAAACTTTTTGGTGTTGCCACTCATGATGGCGATCATGATAACGTGAAATTCGTTTCACCAATCCGTGATAATAAACTTAAACGCCAGCGCAGACGCGGATGGAAAGTTGAAACCTACTTAACCTTCCCGTTTAAACTCCGTTTAGTACGAAGCACATCACACTACAAATCGTTCATGCTTGCATCCGTGTTCAGGCAAAACCACATTAATGCTGCAGTGCTTGAAATGATTATTTTCCTTCTGTTTATTTTACTAGGATTGTTTCGTGACTACAGTGTGTTTAGAATTCCTGCAGGAGGAAGCATATTGCTGCTTTTCACCATGATTATCATGATTGGTGGTGTTTTTCGTTACTGGCTTCGCGGATGGGCTTATACTGCACTGGTTGGCTTATTTATTCTGATAAATTTTTTATCCGGTCTTGAAGTTTTTAATTTCAAGAACAAAGCCTACGGACTTAATTATGATGGAGCACAACCGGAATATTCCATTCAGAAAATGGAGGAAATGCTCAGTCATTACCGCTTACAGAAAGATTACGAAACAGGCTTGGTGAGTCTTAATAATTGGAAAAAGAAGTGGAATGATGCAGGAGTAGAAAAACCAAAGCTTGTTGTACTCAATGTCAGCGGTGGTGGCGTCCGTTCTGCTTTGTTCACCTTTAATGCTATGCTTGAGTTGGATAGTGCACTCAATGGGCAGTTACTAAAGTACACTCAATTTATCAGCGGATCATCAGGTGGATTGATAGGCGCTTCTTATTACCGTGAATTGTATTTGCGCAATAAAGGGTCACAGAAAATATTTGAAAATAAAGATGCTTACCTGAAAAATATTTCAAAAGATGTATTGAATGCTACGGCATTTAGTTTTATCATCAGCGATTTGTTCCTCAATTTTCAGCAGTTCAGTTACCAAGGCAAGACCTATCTTAAAGACCGTGCATATGCATTTGAAGAACAATTGAATGAAAATACCGGACATATACTCGATAAGCAGTTAAATGAGTATTATTTACCTGAGTTAAAATCCGAAATACCGAGATTGGTCATTTGCCCCACAGTGGTGAATGATGGTCGTTTCATGGTTATTTCTCCTCTGCCATCAACCTATCTTCTAAAAAGTAAAAACAACAGTAATTTTAAAGAAGCTATTCCTGATGGAGTTGACCTGATGTCATTTTTTGAAAACCAAGGTGCAGGTAATCTGCGTTATCTTTCTGCATTGAGAATGAATGCAACATTCCCATACATTATGCCTGTTGCACAGATGCCATCAGAACCAACCTTTCAGGTTATGGATGCAGGCGTTCGTGATAACTATGGTGTGCAGACTTCTGTTCGCTATCTCATTGCTTTCAGACAGTGGATAATGGAAAATACGTCAGGTGTTGTATTTGTTCAGATTCGCGATAATAATAAGTATGAACAAAGTAAGATGAGAACAATACGCTCATTATGGGAAAAAGTAATGTCCCCTTTTAAAAACCTGAGCAGCAATTTTATTGTAATGCAGGATTATGTAAATGATAGCTTTTCAGAATATTTAAAAACTTTGTATGGTCGTCAGATTCGGTTTGTTGATTTGCAGATGAACCAAAAAGAAGAACGTATATCATTGAGTTGGCATCTTACTCAAAAAGAAAAACTTTACGTCATTCAGGAAGGGAATAACGAGCTGAATAAATTCAGTATTGAAGCTTTTTGTAATCTGTTAACAGATAAAAAGTCCTGGTAGTTTCAGGTATTCTGATAAAGTTCCTGTATCAATCAAATTCATAGTAGCTGTATTTTTCAAGTGTATAAAAAACCTGGTCTTTCCTGAATGGAATAAATCCCAAATCAGTTTTGTCAAATTGTTTAATTTGATTTTGATTCATTCCTTCTTTACTGTTATTTCTCTTTTTGATTTTATCAGATTTTACAATTTTAAACCGATCAAAAATGGTATCGCTTGAAGTCAGGAATATTGCAGATAATGTATCTTTATTAACATCAATAATCATTGACCCATGATGAATTTTAGAATAAGAATACATTGCCTTATGAGGCCAGTCACCCTGCGTTTTTACAACACCTCCTTGTCCACCCACACCATTCACAACATAAACGGTTCCTTTATAATCAAGAGCAGATTTTAGATAGTATGGTGAATTTCCATCGCTCTTGTCAACTATCATATCTTGTGTTAAGGTTGCTTGTTTGCCATAATGTCCATGAAGTAAAAATGTGCGTTCATAATCATGTGCATGACCACTCATTACCAAATCAACCTTGTATTTTTCAAGCAATGGAATAATATTTTGACGTATATCTGTTGACTCACCCGGTTTATCAGAATTATGTGTTCCGCGACTATATGGCGGATGATGAAAATAGCAGATAGTCCATCGTGCATTGTTTGCTTTCAAATCTGCACTAAGCCATTTATACATTTCGCTTTCTTTATCTGAACGAGCACCATAGCTGTCTAAAACGATAAAGTGAATGTTTGAATAATTGTAGGAATAATACTTCTCAGATTTACTTGCCACACCACCACATTCTCCATTTTCAGGACAGTCAAAAATTTTAAAGTATGGGAAATTTGTTCTTAGTGAAGCACTGTCAAGGTATCCTTTTTTGGCATAGTCATGATTTCCGATTGAAGGAAATACGGGTAGATGTTTAAAGATAGATTTATAAAGATTGAAAACTTTGTAAGTAAACTGTGCATCATAACCATAAGAGTAGGCATTATCACCAAGCCAAATCCATATATCTGCCGGATGATTTTTAGAGTATCTTAAATAAGAATCGCGCACTTCACGTTGTGCAAGACTGCCATTGCCAAAGTCACCAATAGACCAAATTCTTACCGGTTGAATGGTTCCTTTTTTTGGTGCTGTAATAAAATAATTCTCTTCATCGCCCTGTTTATCTTTGTCTGTTGAGCCAATAGTGTAGTAATACTTAGTGCCCGGTTGCAGCCCTGATAACAAAACAGTATGCTCATTAACTTTTGCAGAATCTTCTTTAATATTCCCATATTGCATAGTTTCACCAAAGCGCACTCTGCTGTTCTCAGAAACAAAAGTTCTCCATCTTATTACAACACTGTTTTCTGTAAGCATTTGCAAGTAAGCACCTCTCACAATAGAATCTTTAACATTTACATGTTTTGTTGTAAATGAAACAATATTACTTGCATTACTTGTGTCGGTGTCACAAATAGATTGGATTGAAATCATGTAAGTAGTCATGGGTTGCAGCTCAGTTAGCTGAATACTGTTGATTGAAGAAATCAATGTGTTGGTCTTTCCGGAGACAGAAATTATTTTCAGTTGAAATGATGTACCCGAGTTAACAGTATTCCAGGAAACTTGTGCTAATGAAGATGTAACATCTGTTATTGTAATATTTTCAGGAGGCTTACAATTTGATGCAAAAATTTGAACAGGAAAAGAAAAAAGAATAATTATAATAAATGATTTCAGAATACTATTCATAACAATATTGGATTTAATTTAAAAGGTCATAAAGTTAGTTAAGAACATTATTAGAAGTCTGACTTTTATCAGTTGACTTAATTCAATTATCATTGTTTCATACTTTCGCATCATGAAAATTATAAATACAACCCAGGCACCTGCACCAATAGGTCCTTACAGTCAGGCAGTACAGAGTGGTAACTTACTTTTTGTTTCCGGACAAATTGCACTTGATCCTGCAAACGGACAGTTAATTACTTCATCTATTTCTGCTCAGACAATACGCGTTATGCAAAATATTGAAGCTATTCTTCATGCAGCGGGACTAGATTTTTCCAATATTGTAAAAACAACAATCTTCCTTACCGCTATGTCGCATTTTGATGAAGTGAATAAGGTTTACAGCAGTTACTTCAAAGACAATTTTCCTGCTCGCGAAACGGTTGCTGTTGCCGGTCTGCCAAAAGGCGTTGATGTTGAAATATCTGTAACAGCAGAAGTTGCCTGAAAAATCTAAAAATTTCGTGAAAGTTTTAGATTATTTGAAGTGTGTGATGAATCATTAAATGAATAGAATGATACATTTGCGGTGAAATTTTTCTGACTAACATTTAAAAACTAAAAATTATGGGATTTCTAAAAGAGTTTAAAGATTTCGCCATGCGCGGCAATCTTGTTGATTTTGCTATTGGTGTTGTGGTTGGCGGTGCATTTGGTAAAGTAACCACATCATTCGTTGACGGCATTGTGATGCCTATTGTAGGTAAACTGGTTGGTGGTGCCGACTTCAGTGAGCTTAAATATAAGATACAGGATGGCAGCAAAGAAGTTTTGGATGCAGCCGGAACGGTAACTACTAAAGCAGTACCTGAAGTGTTCATCAAATACGGTGAATTTATTACGGTGTGTTTAAACTTTTTAATCATCGCTTTTGTCATGTTTTTAGTTATCAAAGCAATGAATAATCTTAAAAAAGAAGAGCCGGCACCTGCACCGGCAGGACCTACAAAAGATCAGGAATTGCTTGGTGAAATTCGCGATTTACTGAAAAAATAAAATTTGTAAATAGGGGGGAGGGGTTGAGAGCAATCCCTCCTTTGCTTTATATAAAGACTTTAAAATTTTAAAAATTAAATAATTACAATGAAAAGAATTACTACAATTGTTATTGCTGTTGCAATTGCCGGCAGCACCATGGCTCAATCTTCTGCACCTGTTGATACATCATGGAAAAAAGGTGGCATGGGGTCAATTAACTTCAATCAGGTGGCTTTAAGTAATTGGGCTGCGGGTGGAGAAAACTCAATGTCAGGAGCCGCATTTCTGTCACTGTTTGCCAACTATGCAAAAGACCGTCTCTCTTGGGACAATCAACTGGATTTAGCTTATGGATTACTAAAATCCGGTGATGCCAAAGTGCGTAAAAACGAGGATAAAATAGATCTTAATTCTAAAGTAGGCTATAAGGTTTCTGCAAACAGCAAGTTTTACTATACGTTTTTGTTTAACTTCAAAAGTCAGTTTGCAAATGGCTACGATTATAAAAACGATACTTTGCTAAAATATCCAATCTCTAAATTTTTAGCACCCGGATATTTACTTTATTCAATCGGTATTGATTACAAACCTGATGATGCATTTAGCTTATATTTATCTCCATTAACAGGGCGAACAATTATTGTAAATGACGATATGCTGTCTCAGGCAGGTGCTTTTGGTGTTGACCCGGGTAAAAAATCATTGACGCAATTAGGAGCTTACTTGCGTGCCATGTATAAGAAAGATGTATTTACAAATGTGAATTTCCAAACCAAACTTGAGTTGTTCAGTAACTATCTTGATAATCCACAAAATATTGCTGTAAATCATGAAATTCTGATTGCCATGAAGGTAAATAAATTTATCACCGCCAACATTGGAACACAAATGATTTATGATGATATCATTCCTGTAACTGTAATCAAGGAAACAAGCGGAGTAAAAGAAGCCAAAACCGGTCCACGCCTGCAGTTCAAAGAAGTTTTCGGAATAGGTCTTTCTTATAAATTTTAAGTAGCCATCTGTTTGATTTTCAATATAATTATTAAAATGAGGCCCTATCAAACCATAGGGCTTTATTTTTTTTAGGAAATAAAATATTATAATCAAATAAAAACATATCTTTGCGCACTTATTTTATAAAATCATAGTCTATACCAATGATAGTTACATCTGAAAGGAAAAAAGAACTGTTTAAGCAGTTTGGCGGAAACGATAAAAATACCGGTAATTCTGAAGCACAAATTGCCATGTTTTCTGAGCGCATCAATCACCTGACTGACCATCTTAAAATTCAGCCAAAAGATTATGCTACACAGCAATCGCTAATAAAGCTTGTTGGAAAAAGAAGAAGTTTACTGAACTATCTTCACAAAACTGATATTACCCGTTACCGTAAAATTGTAGCTGACCTCGGTTTAAGGAAGTAAAATTTAAATTGAATACAATAAAATTTCAAAAAGGCAATGGTAAACAATTGCCTTTTTGTTTTTAAATAAGACGATAAAATGAATTTAGGAGTTAAACACACATTTACTTTACCCGATGGTAGAGAGATTTCTATTGAAACCGGCAAACTGGCTAAGCAAGCTGATGGCTCGGTTGTTGTACGAATGGGCGACTGTATGCTTTTGGCAACAGCATGTGCAAAGCAAGATGCAATGCCAGGCGTTGACTTTATGCCCTTAACAGTTGACTATCAGGAAAAGTATGCCGGAGTAGGTCGCTTTCCGGGAGGTTTTTTTAAGCGTGAAGCACGACCATCAGAATATGAAATTCTTATCAGCAGACTCATTGACCGTGCACTGCGCCCAATGTTTCCTGAAAATTTTCATGCCGACACACAGGTGTTGGTAACACTACACTCAGGTGATAGCAATATTTATCCTGATGCTCTTGCAGCCCTTGCAGCGTCAGCAGCATTAACCATAAGTGATATTCCTTTTAACGGACCTATTTCTGAAGTTCGTGTTGCACAAATTGATGGTGCAATGGTTATCAACCCCTATATTACAGATATTGCCCGTGCCACACTTGATTTAATTGTTGCCGGATCAATGGAAAATATTGTGATGGTAGAAGGTGAAATGAGTGAAGTGAGCGAGGCCACCATGCTTGAAGCTATAAAAGCAGCGCATGAAGCAATTAAACTTCAGTGTAAAGCACAATTGGATTTGCTTGAAAAAATTGGTGGAAAAACCAAGCGTGAATACAATCATGAAGTGCATGACGAAGATTTGAGAAAATTGGTTCGTGATGAGACTTACCAAAAAGTTTATCAGGTAGCCTTACAAGGTAATCCAAACAAGAACGAAAGAAAAAAATCATTTGAAGCAATAGTAGAGGAGTTTAAAACACGATTTACTGAGGAAGAGTTGGAAACAAAAGCAGCTTTCATTAATCACTACTATCATGAAGTGGAGTATGATGCTGTTCGTGAAGCTTTATTGGCAGAGAAAAAACGTCTTGATGGAAGAGGCTTAACTGATGTTCGTCCAATCTGGAGTGAAACAAACTATCTGCCAACTGCACATGGTTCAGCCGTTTTTACACGTGGTGAAACACAATCGCTCACAACGGTTACCCTAGGAGGTAAAATGGAAGAGCAGATTATTGATGGAGCCATGATTGAAGGAACTAAAAAGTTTTTATTGCATTATAACTTTCCTCCGTTCTCAACAGGCGAGGCAAAACCTATGCGTGGAACAGGACGCAGAGAAGTTGGTCATGGAAACCTTGCATTGCGAGCATTAACAAAAGCACTTCCACCGGAAACAGAAAATCCATATACCATCAGAGTAGTTTCTGATATTCTTGAATCGAATGGATCAAGTTCTATGGCAACAGTTTGTGCAGGAAGTATGGCATTGATGGATGCAGGAATTAAAATGAAATCAACTGTGGCAGGAATTGCAATGGGATTGATTAGTGATGGAAAGGGACGTTATGCAATATTAAGTGATATACTTGGTGATGAAGACCACTTAGGCGATATGGACTTTAAAGTTGCCGGAACACGTAATGGTATTACCGCTACACAGATGGACTTAAAGGTTGAGGGATTGCCTTATGAGGTGATGGCGCAGGCATTAGAGCAAGCACGTCAGGGACGATTGCATATCATCAGCGAAATGGAAAAAACCATTACTGAACCTCGTGCTGATTACAAACCAAATGCACCACGTATTATTGAGTTTACAATTGAAACAGATCAGATAGGTGCTGTCATAGGACCCGGAGGAAAAATTATTCAAGAGATTCAACGTGAAAGCGGTGCCACCATTACCATTGAAGAAAAGAATAACAAAGGCTATGTGCAGATTGCTGCAGTAGGTAAGGAGAGTATGGATAAAGCATTGGAGCGCGTAAAAGCTATTGTTGCAGTGCCTGAAGTTGGAACCGTATATAAAGGGAAAGTCAAGAACATTACAACCTTTGGAGCTTTTGTTGAAATTATGCCGGGTAAAGATGGCTTGTTGCATATTTCCGAAATTACTCATGAACGTTTAGCAACTATGGATGGCGTTTTTAAAGAAGGCGATTTGGTTGAAGTGAAATTGATTGGTGTAGAAGAAAAGAGCGGTAAGCTGAAATTATCGCGTAAAGTGTTGTTGCCAAAGCCGGAACGTCAACCAGGTGATGCCGGTGACGGTAAACCTCGTGAGCGAAGAATGCCAAGAGAGAATCAAAACTCATAAGAATTAAACCGGTCGTAAGGCCGGTTTTTTTTTGTCCTATATTTAAAACGCTTTATTGCCCTTTTAAAGGTTTTTTTATATTTGTTTGATAAATCAAATCGGTTTGAACCACTAAAATCAAAAAATTATGAAAAAGTCTTTATTCTTTTTTGCATGGGTTTCGCTTTGCCTGACCATTAACAATCAGTTATACGCTCAGCAATGGATAGCACAACCCTCAAACATCAACCCAAACAACTACGTGCAATTTATTGATGCAGTTGATACCAATGTGGTATGGGGATTAGCTTCTGATCGCACTTCGCAGCAAAATCCTGTTCAGGAATTTACACGGACAACCAACGGTGGTCTGACTTGGACAGCAGGCACAATTACCAATGCTGCCAATCACGGCCCATCGTGTATTATGGCACTCAATGCCGACACTGCATGGGTTGCTATGTTTAATGTCAGTGGAGGAGGAAGTATTTTGCGAACCAACGATGGTGGACAAAACTGGACAAAACAAACTACTGCCACCTTTGCAGCACCCAATGGCTTTCCTAATGTTGTGCATTTCTTTGATGCAAATGAGGGCTTTTGTATGGGCGACCCTAATGGTGGATATTTTGAAATTTACACCACAGCAGATGGTGGCAACAACTGGACTCGTGTGCCTCAGACAAACATTGCCGCAAACCTAACCGGTGAATATGGTATTACAGATGTTTATACCAATTATGGCGATAGCACAGCTTATTTCGGTACCAATAAGGGACGCATTTATAAATCAACAGACAGAGGAATGAACTGGACTGTTAGCAGCACGCCTTATGCAGGTTTTATCGGAGCCATCACTTTCCGTGATGCCAACTTTGGCGTTGCCTGTGAGGCTGACAATGCCACTACATCTACAGATTTAATTGTAACTAACGATGGTGGCGCAACATGGAATCTGTTACCTACAACTGCAGCTGGGTTTACCATGAAACAATCGGTTCGATATGTTCCGGGAACTGATTCTACTTTTGTTATCACTTCGCCCTATACTATTTATGGGTCGGCTTTCAGTATTGATAATGGTGTCAACTGGCGACTGATGGATAATTTAATACATTCCGACTGCGACTTCGTAAATGCCACCACAGGCTGGAGTGGAGGTGGCGAACTTAACTCACCTATTTATAAGTGGACAGGTCCAATGACTATTGCTGCAAATGATGCAGCAGTTAAAAGTATTGATGTGCGCACCTCAGTGGGCACAGGTGTTCAAATTCCAAAGGCTACATTTCTGAATAATGGACTTTCAACACAGACCTTTAGTGTTACTATGGATATTACAGGTGGATATTCGTCAACCAAAACCGTTAGTAGTTTAGCATTTAATCAGACACAGCAGGTAAGTTTCGACCCATGGACACCGGGTGCAACCGGAAGCTATACTATTACAGTTTATTCGCAGTTAGCATCAGACAGCGACTTGTCAAACGATACATTAATTAAATCTGCAACTGCATATAATGAGCTGCCAAATTATGGATGGGCAAATAAAGCACAGGCAACTTTTGCAACATTTGGTACAGCATCAGCTTTTGTTCCATCGGTTAATGCTCCTGTTGATTCGGGCTATTTGTTTTCAGCCGGTGGAAGCGATCTTAGTATAATTCAACCCAAGAACGAGCGTTTTGATGCAGTTGTCAATAGTTGGTCAGCAGCAACAGATATGCCATTAGGCATGTATCAGTTCTCAATGCAAAGTGTACAACATAAAATGTATGCCATTGGAGGATATACAGGTGGATTTGTTCCATCAGCAACAAATTATATTTATAATCCGCAAACTAACAGTTGGACATCAGGAACAGCCATGCCACAACCTGTGGGTGATTATGCAGCAGATGTTTACAATGACTCATTGATTTATTTTGTTGGCGGTTATGACGGTACTGCAGATGTTAATGTAGTACAGATTTATAACCCTCTTACAGATAGCTGGACCACAGGAACACCTAAGCCGGGAACTGCTGCATCAGGATTAAGAGGCGGCATTTATAATAATAATATTATAGTTACATGCGGTTATAGCCAGATTTTGCAGGGAGCCATTGATGAAACATGGCTTGGTCAAATAGATCCTGCAAATCCTTCTATTATTTCATGGCAGGCAATAGCTCCATATCCCGGTGGCACCATGACTCGATTTGCAGGAGGCAGTATATTTAAAAATTCATTACCTTATATTTTATTTACAGGTGGCGATCCAACAGGTGGCGGAGTAGAAGTGCGAGATGATGTGTGGGCTTACGATTTAAATAATAGTGAATGGCTTATTGGACCACCAAAACCCACTGCTTGCAGCAATGTAAGTAATTTTACAGGAATAGTTAATAATGACAGTCTGTACATGGCAGTTGTGGGGGGCTATGATGGAATAACAACAACTGCTGCCAATGAATGGCTAAACCTTGGGCCTTCGCCTTTTGTTGGAGTGAAGGAGCTTAACAGTCAATTAATAGTTTCTGTTTCGCCAAATCCGGTTTCTGATGTTGTAACAGTGCAAATGCCGTTACCGTTAGAAAAAGCAACATTGACAGTGTTTGATTTAAAAGGAAGAATGGTGAAAGTGATACAGGCTAATGGCAATAAGATACATATAGATGTTAGAGAATTTGATAATGGTGTTTATGTATTAAAATTGGCAGATAAAAAGAATTCAAGCACTGCTCGATTTACAGTAATGCATTAATTTATCCAAACAAACTCCCCGAGTCAAAGGAGTTGCTCTTATTGCAGATATTTTTAAAATCACAAGGGTAGGGCGAATTGCAATGTTCGCCCTGTTCTTTATGGGGCATTTTTTTACTTTGGATTACTTCTTTGGCAATTAAAATATGTTCTTTAACAAATTTGAGTTGCTCTATGCACCACTCCTTAACACTTTGTGAGACAAATAATGCTTTAACATCATCATCCGGCAAGTCTTTATAATCTGGTTTTAGGTGAATGATGCTGAAGTCTTCCAATTCAAATCCTGCTTCGGTAATGATGTAGTATTGTAATGCTGCATCATTTAAAATGGTTTGATTGATAGCCGTTGAACTTTTTACTTCAAATGCATGAAGCAAGCCACCTTTGCGTACTAAAATATCCAATGCGACTACAACTTCATTGGCAATAAAAGCCGCTTCGTAAATTACAGGTTGTTGTTTTAATAATAATGAATGTGTTTGTTTTGCTGATGAGGCATACTCAAATGGAGTTGCTGGCGATACATCAATACCGCCCGGAAAAAGCTTGTGTGCAATTTTTCCATATTGATGTCCGTGATCAAATTTTTTTTGTTGCTCCGGACTAATCGGGTCGCGGTCTTTGTAGTTAAACTTATAAAAATATAAAGACTTTAGACATTGCAGGCTGCGTATATAACTTGACTTGGAGAGAATATGTTTCACAGAAAAAAATGTTTCTGTAAATGTAGCTAATTAAAGGCTGCTAAAACTTCATTACAAATAAATTCAGCAGCTTTGCCATCACCGAAAATTGCAGGGAAATGTAATGATGCTGTTTTTAGTGTATGATAAGCAGCTGCAATTTTTTCAGAATCTGCACCGGCAATAATAGCTGTACCGGCTTCAACCAATTCAACCCATTCGGTTTCATTTCTTAATATGATACAAGGTTTTTTAAAAAAGTAGGATTCCTTTTGAACTCCGCCTGAGTCGGTAATGATTAAGCTGCATTCACTTTCAAGACGAATCATATCCATAAAAGAAACCGGCTCAATAATTTTTATCAATCTGTTCTTAGCAATGTCTTGCCACAATACATCTTCATGGTTCTGTGCAATTGCTTTTGCCGTTCGCGGATGTAGGGGTATGACAATGGGTTGATTTGCTGATAGTGAAATATTGTTTAATGCTTTAAAAATAGCTTGCAGGTTTTCGGCAACATCGGTATTGTTGTCGCGGTGTATGGTACATAAAATAAATTGCCCGGATGAAATGCTTAAAGACTCAAGAATTTTTGATTTGACTTTAGCTTCAGTGGAAAAATAGAGGGAGTTGTCATACATCACATCACCACAGGCAAATATTTTCGGATTGTTGATAGAGTAGGGAGGTGCCGTTTTTTCAGAAAAACCTTCGTGGGCTAAATTTCTAACTCCGGTTTGTGTTGGCGAAAACAACAGTGTAGAAACATGATCGCAACAGATACGGTTAATCTCTTCAGGCATCAGTTTATTGAATGATCGCATACCAGCCTCAACATGTACTAAGGGGATATGAAGTTTACTGGCAGCTAAAGCACCGGCAAGTGTTGAGTTGGTATCTCCATAAACCAACACGGCCTGAGGTTTTTCTTTTAATAATACAGGCTCGAGCAGGCGCATGATTTCTGCTGTCTGCATGGCATGACTACCGGAGCCTGTTTTCAGGTTGTAATCTTCTGCCGGAATTTGAAGCTCGTTGAAAAATACAGCAGACATTTTTTCATCGTAGTGTTGCCCCGTATGCACAATCACTTCTTTAATTTTATGGCTGAAAGCATTTTTAATAGCCCTGCTGATAGCTGCAGCTTTAATAATTTGCGGACGTGCGCCTATGATGGTTAATAGTTTAATCACTAAGTTTTTTTTAACCCTACAAAGAAAGCAAATAGCATCATTGAAACTAAAGATGGGTTTATCACAATAAAAAAATAGTTGCATTTTAAAAAACATGCAGTATATTTACAATCGAATTTTAAAATCCTCTACCAATGAAAAAGTCTTTTACCCCCCCCCCCCCCCCTCCGCAGCAGCAGTTACTTTTGTAATTGCACTCTCTGTTTTTGTTAACACATTTTCTAATGCACAAATGCAGGCTGCACTCAATGCATCTAATTTCAATGGCTACCACATTGCATGTTTTGGCCAGCAAAACGGAACATTAAGTGTTAGTGCCACAGGTGGCACACCACCCTACCGTTTTGAATGGAGCAATGGCGACAGCGTTGCCACACTCAACAATCTGGCAGCAGGCTATTATTTTGTTCGCGTGACAGACAGCAGCAGTCAGACCGTTGAAGCATTTATTACCCTTACGCAACCCGAGCCTTTGCAAGCAGAAAAACCGGAACCCTTTATTTATGGTAACGATTACAACATAAGCAGCTTTGGCGCTTGTAATGGTATGGCACCGGTAGTTGTAGCAGGTGGTGTGCAACCCTACAATTGTACATGGTATCCCGGCAACCAAACAGGTTTAGCACCAACAAACCTTTGTGCAGGAGAAAACTATTTTACTATCCTTGATGCCAATGGCTGCAAAATATCTAACAGCATTGTATTGAAGCAACCAGAGCGTGACGACTGGACTATGTTTGGCAACACAAGCAGCAACCCTGCTGATAATTTTATTGGCACCAACGATAGTATAGACCTGGTGTTTAAAACAAATGGCAAGGAAAGGTTGAGGATAGCAGCTAACGGAACTACAAACTTTAAAAACAATATCAATCTTGAACAGTCATTATTATTTAAAAACAATGCAAAAATTGCATTCAGGCCGGCTACTACAGGCATTCCTGATATTTTGAGTTTTGGTACCGACCCTGATGTTAACCTACTTTCTGTAAACCCTAATTGCAATCCATCATTAAACACGCCATTGATAAATCAATTTAAAGGCACCATTCAACTTTACGATGTAATTACCAATAACAGTAACCCATTTGGAACATTAAGTATTTTGGAAATGGGTTTTGATGGTTTCAATAGTATTATTGAGGCACAGGGAAACAATACAGCCCCTAATTCCAACCGACTATTGATAAACTATTACTGTGGCAAAGATGTTTTTGTAGGCAAAGCCAATAGTGGCGACCTGACAGCAAACAACAACCTGCTGGTAAATGGCAAAATGGGTATTGGCATCAGCCAGCAAGATTTAAATGCCATCAGCAACTATAAACTGATTGTAGAAGGTGCAGCCGGTGTGCGCGAAATGCGCATTGTTAATCCTGCACAATCCTGGCCTGATTATGTTTTTGCTGACGATTACAAATTAAAGAGCCTATCTGATGTAGAACAATTTGTTGAAAGCAATAAACACCTGCCGGGATTTGCTTCGGCTGCAACCGTGGCATCAGAAGGGCAAGACATAGGCGCATTGCAGGTACAGCAACAGCAAACTATTGAAGAGATGTACCTTCATATAATTGCATTGGAGAAGCGTATCAGCAAATTAGAACAAGAGAACAAAAAACTCAAATCTCAAAAACCATGAGCCGTTATTTTTTAGTTTTAATAGTCTGTTTGATTTACAACTGCGCCAATGGGCAGCAGATAGTACAGCGTACATACTCCAATATTGGCCCAAATAAGATGATAAAAACCTATGACGGAGGTTTTCTGATCTGTGGAAATCACACTTATAGTTCTTTAAAAAGTAATGCACTAATAATTAAAGTTGATAGTATTGGACAGCTTATTTGGACAAAGTCTTTTGAAGATACTATAGGCTTACATAATTTAATTGACATTATAGCTACATCTGATCAGAATTATCTTGCAGTTTTTTTAACAAATACAAGTAATCCTATTAAATTAATAAAGTTCAATAATAATGGCGATATTTTAAACACTACCCATTATATTTCTAATTCTATTTACTCTTTACGTGGTGTGTTCGAGGCAGAAAATGGAAATATTATTGCCTATGGGTTTGCTCTAAGTGCAGCCATTTTTTCGGGGCCAGTTGACTTTTTTATTATGAAGACAGATTCTAACTTGAATGTCATTTGGGCTAAGCAAATTAATTATAAATATCAAAGTCAATTTATTAGAGGCTTAATGTTAAGTGATGGAAGTTACTTGTTTCAAGGTACTGCCTATGACACAACGCCAACACCTACACGTAATGATTTAGTTTTAGCCAAAACAGACACTGCCGGTAATTTTATATGGTTTAAACAATCAGGTAATTATCAAGTGGGTAGTGGCATGGGTAACGGACCGGCAGTAGTAACAAATTATGGTGATATTACTGAGAAAAATGGTTCTATTTATAATGCATTCAATGTTAGTTGGTTTTCAAATTTCTATCAATATGATGTTATCATTCAAAAACTTGATTTGAATGGTAATGAAATAGTAGCCCATCAATATGGAAATGATGCAGGTGGAACACATGACACAAGAACTATTGCATGTACTAATTTTAATGAGATTCTATTTTCTACAAATGGACACTTAGTAAAAACTGATGAGAATCTGAATTTTATTTGGGCTAAAAGGAATCACCCAAACCAACAACAAATATCAATTTTCAACTCATTAACAATATCTGATTCAAATTATATAGGAGTTTTAAATTATACTAATCTTCCACATTCAAACTCTTTACTAGTCAAGACCGATACTTCAGGTGAAATAAGCTGTAAGAATGTTCCTAATGCACCTCTTTTTAACCAACAATGTATCATAGGATCTTTTGATAAAATGAATCTAATTACTTCAAACAATGTTTCGATAAATGTAGTAGGTGTTTTCCATCAATCACAAAATTATACTCTTATAAATGATTCGCTACAATGCTTGACTTCAACTAATTTTGAAGATGAGTTTTCAAAGCAAAACACCATCATTGCTTTACATAATCATATTGTAACAGATTTTTTGAGAGTACTTTACCTTTCAAATGATTATTCAAAATCTCAGCTATTTATTTATTCAGTGAGTGGCAATTTAATACTAAAGATGGAAATTTTACCTCAGCCTATTAACAATATTTCACTTTTAGAACTCCCTTCAGGTTTATATACTTTAATTTTTAAAAATAAAAATTATTTCCAAGCATTAAAATTTGTAAAAATATGAAACGATGTTTTCAACTGTCAATTATCGCGATGTGTTGTTTATTACAACAAATTGTATTATCACAAGATATTATTAATCCTTATTTATCTTATTCAACAAATCAATATCCTTCTATATTTTATGGAGGTAATGTGCCACTAAATTACAACTTCGAGCATCCAATGGTTTTTGGTGATATTTCATCATACAAATCGCCTAATAATTTATATTACTTAGGAGAATATGAGCTCTGTGTCAGAAAACATTTCTGGTGGGATTTATTAGGATTTGAAAATGTGCCTTTCCCTACAAACGTTTCTGTTTCGTACCAATATGAAATGGTGTCTTTCCCCTTTACAATGAATTGTGCTTTTACAAACAGCACTAATCAGAATAGTTCTGATCCTCCAGGATGTAATTTTGAGAGTACACAAGATAGATTTTTATATATGCCCGACCCAAGCAGCACGCAACATGTAAATACTTTAACAGAAGATTATTGGGTTTATAGTGTCAATGGTTTAACATGGTCAAACAAGTTGTATAATAAAACTAATATTCAAAAAATTGATGCAAGTGGTTATTCTTCCGGGGTATTAGCAGGAGCAGGTAGCCCATATATTGCCAACACACTTGTATCAGCAGCTTTTGAAGCTACAAACGGTATTGGAAACAGTAATGGCAATGAAGATAGGAAAGCAATACCTCACACCGTAATTAAACATACATTAAATTTACATAACGGAGTAAATGCTTCACCTTCAAATATTGTATTATCCTATTCTTTTTATTATGACAATACCAGAGGTAGAATGCGTTATTATCCGTTTGTACCAATAAATGCAATAAGTGGTGCTGATGATACACATGATGTAATTTTTGTTCCTGAAATTATTACTAACCTTCACCAGGATAATGCGGGTAATTATGATAAGCCACATGAGTATGATGATTATTATAATAATGATTTGATTTTACCCGGAGGCGCATTAAATTATTTCCCTACAGCTGAGCTACCTCCGAATCCTCTATGCAATAATCCGCCATGCAATTTGCCTTTACCTGGTAATTCCTTTGCAACGGGACCATTCGTTGATTTTATTTACCCATCGCCATATACTTTGTACTCTTCACCATTAAGGAGTTCACGCTCACAATATCTTGCAGGATATGAATTGAATCAAAGTAGTCAAATAGCTCCACTACCCGGCATCCGCCATAGTTACTTTATAGACCAAAACACCGATTTAAACATCATCAACCCAACAGAAAAAGAAATATATAACCCCAGCGAGGCTACCATCACAGCAAGTAACTTTGTGTTTCCGCAAGATTATACTTTTAAAACCATCAGAGGTGTTTATCCCAATGAGGCAGAAGCGCTGGCTTCACGCATAGCAGAGAACGGCTGCGATGCCAATACCGATTTAAGAGAGGTGCCTGTTAAGACAGACCTTACCACAGAAAACACAACCGATGCCATTAACTTTCCGCTGTCGGCACTACCGGCAACGCAGCATCTGTATGCCTCGCGCTATTACCTTGAAAACAACAGCAAGCTAACGGTGCAGAATTGTGTGCGCCTGTTTGACTGCACCTTTGATGTGAAACAAGGTGCCACCCTGCAGTTTGACGATTATCCGGCACACTATGGCAAAGAAGATCATAGCTTCGACAGAGCCAACACACGTTTTAAAATTCAGACCTTAAGCGGTGCTGTGCTGCGCAACTACAACGATGTGCAGTATTTGCAAAATGGTGATATTACACAAACCCTTCCGCTGCACTATAAAGCCATTCGCGAAATATATGCAGGCAGCAATGTTGACCCCGATCAGGATATTCCAAAGCAAAATTACATAGCACAAAGCGGCAGTAACATAACCTTGCAGGCCGGAGAAGTAATTTATTTAAAAGAGGGTTTTCATGCCATGAGTGGCAGCAATGTGTATATCACACCCACATCGGCCGGAGGTTCTGCAGGTCCAGATTTAACTTAAAGTATTCCAACCATGAATCTGAAACAATATGTCTGCTGTATTTTATTGGGATTAACTTCCATAAATTTGAAAGGGCAAGAAATTTTTTCAAAAGTATACGATAGTATAAGAGTATATGATGCTTTTAATCTTGATATAGGTTATATTGCATTTGGAGCATCATGGAATTCAAGTAAGGAATTTGGTTTGATTCTATCTGTTGATGATGAAGGAAATTTTCTTTGGGCGAAAAATATTGAAGATTCTTCTTCAAATCTGACTTTAACCAAGACAATTCGGTTAAAAAACAAACAGTTCTTAAGTATAGGAGCAGCATTTAATCCGCTTAATTTTACTAGTTATAACTTTATAATTAAAACTGATTCTATTGGTAATGTCATTGCAATAAAGAAGATCATGCCATCTGACTCTATTGGAGTTTTTGATGTAATCGAAAGTAGTAATGGTAATTTAACTTTTTGTGGAGGTATAAATTATGGAAATATTCCGCCTTTAGCGATTAATGATAGGCGATTCATAGTTTTTCAATCAGATAGTAATCTGCAATTAATTTGGGGTAAAATGTATAGTGGAAAATGTGAAGCTGGATTTAATGTCATAACTGAAACTATTAATAGTAATTTTGTTTTACAAGGTATGTTTACGGATACAATTAATTATCAGAATGTACCTTTTAACCCATTCAGAAGAGATATAATTGTAGCAACTTTAGATAAGCTAGGTAACATAGTGTGGTTCAAACGAATTGGCAACCCATTATTTCCTACAATACCTTCTTATGGTAAAGGCGTGTGCCAAGCAGGTAAAGTTGTTGTCTTTGATAATGGAGAAATACTCAACGTTTTTTCAACACAGTGGTATCCAACCCAATTTACCAATGGTAAAGATGATGTTATTTTGCAACAATTGGATAGCATGGGTAACGAACTTTATTCAACTAGGTTTGGTGATGAAACTTATGGATCACAAACATTCAACACTTTGACATTTGATGAACGTAATATTGTCTTTGATGCAGGTCAGTTTTTAATCAAATGTGATAGTTTGTTCCAAATACAATGGGTTAACAGTATGGCACAAGCCAATGGCTATGCTCTTTCATATCCATTAGAAGCAATTATTAAGTCAAACAATGACACTGGCTTTATAGGTTTTTTGCCTTTGTGGAAATCTAATAGTGCGCATCTTTGCCTTTTTAAAACCGATAGTTTGGGGCATTCAAATTGTCTTAACTTAGCTGTGCCATTTTTTACAAGCCCTGAAATAGTAGGTTCAGATGAAATTACCAATGATTTGATTACTGACACTTTGTTGGCGAGTTTAGATTCAACTATACAATTTTACAGTAGTAGTTATTTCACTAGCAATTCTATAATATGTAAAACTTCAACAGGTAAATTGGACTCCAATTTGGAAATAGGAATCCAAGTGCAACCGACTTTAGTTCTGGAGAATTTTTTCATTAAGGTAAGTGATGTCACTAGTAAATGGAAATTTGAAGTATTGAATCTAAATGGAAATATCATCATGTCAGAAAATATTCGATGCGATAATCAAAGTATTGATTTGAGCCAATTTGCCAAAGGAATGTATATTGTCAAAGTGTTTAATGAAAATAGTCAATTGTATGTTAAAATAGTAAAGCTATGAGAAATGTATTTTATTTATTGGTAATTAATTTAATTGTTAATCCCGTAAGTGCACAAGATTTGATTAATCCTTATATTCCATATACAGCAAATAATCATCCATCAATGGTCAGCATAGGCAATCCATTATATGTACAAACTGATCAGGCACCCTATATTTTGTTTCACAATCAGACATATTATAATGGAGAGTACGAAATTAGTATGGAAGAAAACTATTGGTATAATTTCATAAATAATACACTCCCTGTTAACCAGTGTTCAAGCAGCGGTGTTTTGAATTTTAGTTTTCGGCTTGCATTGGTTTCTTTTCCATTTGTTAACGAATGTGCCTATACTAATAATGCATGTAGTCAAACGCCAGTCAGAGAATTAACAATGCCCAACGAATTGTCAGGTCATTTTACCTACAATGTTGCTGACTCTGGATGGTATTACAACAGTAACCCTACAATTTTAATGAATTCTAGTGGAATGGTAAAGTTCGCTAGTTGTGGATACTCTGGTGGACAGAGTGGAGGAGGATCTCCAGTGGCAAATACATTGGTAACTAGTTGTTACCACGGAAGCCAATTAAATACACCCTATAGAAGAGCAATACCACACTCAGTCATTAAGCACACTGTATATGCACATTGCGACTACCCACCTAATGAAAATAATATTATTGGCCAATTTAGTTTTTATTACGACAATTCAAGAGGAAGAATGCGGTATTATCCGTTTTTTGCAACCAATGCTGTGCAGGCAGGTCCGGAAAATTATGATGTCATTTTTTATCCTATGTTAATAAAAAATCAAAACGAGATAGACCTCCCTAGCCAAACGTTATATTTAGGAGATGATGAATCAGTTTACGATAACCATATTGTAATCAGTGATGGAGGAATTAATTATTTTAAACATTCGGAAATTAATCCAACATCAGCGTGTGTATCAAATCCATCATTTGCAGTGCCTGTAGAAATAGGGTCTCTTTTTAATGTATGGACACCTAATGCAGTTAACCCAAGTTTTTATTATCCATGCTATAGTTATATTTCAGCGCCATTAAGATCTGCAGAAGGTAATTATTTAGCAGGGTACGAAAAAAACCAACAAAATCAAATTGTTACAAAACCCGGCATCCGCCACAGTTACTTTATAGACCAAAACACCGATTTAAACATCATCAACCCAACAGAAAAAGAAATATATAACCCCAGCGAGGCTACCATCACAGCAAGCAACTTTGTGTTTCCGCAGGATTATACTTTTAAAACTATCAGAGGTGTTTATCCAAATGAGGCAGAAGCATTGGCTTCACGCATAGCAGAGAACGGCTGCGATGCCAATACCGATTTAAGAGAGGTGCCTGTTAAGACAGACCTTACAACAGAAAATCCAACCGATGCCATTAACTTTCCGCTGTCTGCACTACCGGCAACGCAGCATCTGTATGCCTCGCGCTATTACCTTGAAAACAACAGCAAGCTAACGGTGCAGAATTGTGTGCGCCTGTTTGACTGCACCTTTGATGTGAAACAAGGTGCCACCCTACAGTTTGACGATTATCCGGCACACTATGGCAAAGAAGATCATAGCTTCGACAGAACCAACACACGTTTTAAAATTCAGACCTTAGGCGGTGCTGTGCTGCGCAACTACAACGATGTGCAGTATTTGCAAAATGGTGATATTACACAAACCCTTCCGCTGCACTATAAAGCCATTCGCGAAATATATGCAGGCAGCAATGTTGACCCCGATCAGGATATTCCTAAACAGGATTACGTAGCACAAAGTGGCAGTAACATAACCATGCAAGCAGGAGAGGTAATTTATCTTAAAGAAGGGTTTCATGCCATGAGTGGCAGCAATGTTCACATCATGCCCACATCGCCCGGTGGTTCGGCAGGGCCATGCAATTTACCAATAGCGGCACGTATGGCTGCGGCCACACAACAGCATCAACAAAAGAAATATGAGACCTTGCCCGCTCTTAATATTTATCCAAACCCTACTGCAAATGTTGTTAAGCTGCATAACCGTTTTATGCCACTAAAAGCAGAAAGATTGGTAATAGTAGATGTTTATGGCCGCACAGTGTATGAACAAGTAAACTTTAACAGCATATTACATACACCGGATTTCAGTCATGAGCCTAATGGCATGTATCTGGCCAAAGTGATGCAGCAAGGAAAAACAGAAACATTGAAATTTATGGTGCAGCATTGAAATATTATGCTGACTGAATTAAAAGTTACTACACATTTTACAAGAACACGGATGTAAATTATAAAAAAAAACTCAAATCTCAAAAACCATGAGCCGTTATTTTTTAGTTTTAATAGTCTGTTTGATGCACTACTGCGCCAATGGGCAGCAGGTGGTGCAGAAAATGTTTTGGAGTCAATATTTGGACAATCCAAACAGAATTATTGAAGCTGCAAATGGCGATTTTTTATTTATTAACTATCCTATATCAGCAAACAGCTATTACGCTACAACTTTAACCCGAACAGATTCTGCATTAAATATACTTTGGAATAAGGAGTATGTTGTTCCGGGCTACCTTGTCTTTTTCCCTTATATCAAAGAAATTGCACCAGACACATTAATTGTTTGGGGTGGGATAAACGATTCTATTTCAACTCAGCTCATCAATACATTTTTACTAAAGATTGATGGGAATGGAACTGTTATATCTGCAAAGATATTACAAGACCTAAACAACTTTTATATTCATGACATCATCTGGAGTGATGTACAGCAGAAGATGGTATTGTATGGTAAAAAAGTAATAACGGGTTTCTATGACGAGCGCATGCAGATATTAACTTATGACAAGGATTTAAACTATTTATGGGGGAAAGAATATGCTTATGGTTTTCAGGATGATATTATTTCTGCTGATTTTTTTAGTAATAACGGTTTAATTCTGCAAGCTGATGTTAATCACTATATTGATTCGTCCTCTACAGAACCTTGTTGTGGTACGCTTTTGATCCACATTGACTCCACAGGTAATGAATTATGGACAAAAAGAATAGGTAATATACCTAACTTATATTCCGGGAACGGCAGTATCCATGCAGGAGAAATACTTGTTTTGGAAAATCATGAAATAGTAAATGTTTATCATACTACTTATTATAATAATAGTCCAAAGAATGATATTGTTGTTCAAAAAACAGATAGCTTAGGAAATGAAATAAATTCATTAAGGATATCTAATGCTACAAATAATATACATAGTTGTCAGCAGATTTCCAAAAATCAAAATTTAATTTTAAGGTTAAACAATTTCACCAATTTTATTTTAGATCAAAACCTTAATTACATAGATTTTAAACGAATAGTTCCATCAAATAATCAAATAACAATTTTAGATCAACAAATATGTACAAATGGACAGACGGTTGTATTAGGACAGTATATGCCTAGCAAAAAAATAAGTGTCATGCTTACAGATAGTATGTCTAATATCGGGTGTTATCAATATCCTTTTATTCCCTGTCCTTATCAAACTGTTTCTATGCCCAATACTGGTGCATATTACCCATTAAACAGCACTTCTTTAACTGTTTTGGATAGTACAGTTGCCATAAGTGCTTCCGGCAATTGGATTTTACAGGACAGTTTACTTTGTTTATCATCAACTGTGGTTTCAGAAATTATTTTTGATGAAATAAAAGTTTTTCCAACAATGACCTATAATAAAGTATTTATCGAGTCTTCTTTGAACAATCACTTCATGGCAGAGATATATAATACAGTTGGACAAAAATTGGAATATTTTGCATCATTACCTGAAATGGTTGATTTATCTCACCTTCCGAAAGGGGTCTTAATTTTGAGAATAAAGAGTAAAAGTTATTTAAAATCATTTAAACTAATCCACCTATGAAATATTATTTAGAAAGAATTAAGTATTTTTTAAAGCTGACAATTTGTACAGCATTAATGTCGTTCAACTTATGTGCGCAAGATGTCGTAAATTTTTATAAACAACCACCAGTAAATCTGTCAGATTTCTATATTAACAACCAAATAAGTTCATTTTCTCGTGATTTTATTTTTAATAGCCAGTTTTTCAGAGACTACAACAACGGTATATTTTTTAATTCACAGAATTTTGATGGAGAATATGAAATGTGCTTAATACTACACCCATGGTATTATATATTTGTTACGCCTGTTTTAAATATAAACCCACATCCTAGTTATATTTATACAGTTACCTATAATTATGAAGTGGTATCTTTTCCATTTCATAAAGAATGTGCCTATGTAGGTACAGGAGACTGCACAGAACAAACACCTTGCAGCACTCAAGTAAGGAATATGAATTTGCCTGTTGAAGATCAAAACCCCATTCGTCCTCGTCTGAAGTCAAGTACGTGCGTAAGGGACGAGGATATATGTGGTTCTATAACAGGTGTTAATCACCTCCTCATCTATCGCGCACAACGCTACCTATCAGATGTGGACGAGTGGGGATAAACGCATCAACAAATTAGAACAAGAGAACAAGAGAACAAAAAATCAAATCTCAAAAACCATGAGCCGTTATTTTTTAGTTTTAATTGTCTGTTTGCTGAGCTACTGCGTCAATGGGCAGCAGATAGTGCAGAAGGTGTATAAGTTTAATGTGGCAAATGGTTATAATTGTATTTATGATTTTGCAAAGAGTGCAGAGAGTTTCTACTTCATAGCTAATCAAGGTATCAATTTCACCCACTATTATAGTATTATTAAAACAGATACTTTCTTAAACACATTATGGATTAAGGAGTTTACAACCACAGCAGGAGAAATAACGATCAATCAAGTGATTGCACTTTCAAACGATTCGCTTATCATAAATGGGAATTATAGCTATAACAACAAAAACTATTGCTGGTTGGCAAAAACAGACTCTGCATTAAATATTGTTTCGTTTCGTTGTTTGGATATACCCAATTTTGAATACAGTAAAACACAATTATGTAATGGTGATGTTGTGGTATATGGCACACAACGATTTGATGATTCAATAACTCACAGAAAGATATTTTTAATAGCTATGGACACAGAGTTAAATATTAAGTGGAAAAATCAAATAGAGTATTTAGATGGAAATGATAAAATTAAAATAGCTGAGTATCCGGGTAATGGATTAGTGGTACAGGCACAGGCTTATATTACGTTCTCTACACCTACAGTGCCCGGTTTGAATACATTTATAGTACGCATTGATTCAACGGGCAATGTAATTTGGGCAAAGCGAACCGGCACTTTTGGCCCATCGCCAAGCACTATTCCTTATTTATATAGTGGAGATGTTAAAGTTGACCATCAGGGAAATATAATCAGCAGCTTTCAGTCAACGTATTGGAGTATTTTAGACTTTGACAATGTACTTCAAAAACTAGATCCTCAAGGCAATGAAATTGCATGTAAACGATTTGCCAACGTGTCCGGGCAGGATGCATTAGTTGATAATATTTCCATCAGACCTGATGGAAATATTATTCAATTGATGAACAAAAGAGAACATGTAATAACCGATGCTAATCTTAATTTTTTAAATAGAAGAAGATTGTCTACATCTCCTATAGGTGTTTTTTGGAACCAGCTGATAGATGAAAATAATCAAATAATTAATTCAGGAGCAACACTTTCCCCGTACGAGTACGGATTAGTTGTTAAGTCAGATAGTTCTTCGGCAATTGGATGTGGGAACAATCCGTATTTATCAATATCAGTACAAAGTGTTTTGTTTTCTAACACAGATATTACAGGTGACATTATTCTAAGTAATTTTATGACTGCTGATACGACTATTTATTTATCACCAAATAATGTTAGTGATATTTCAGATTCTGTTATTTGTAATAGTGCAACTCAATTTCAGGAGCTAGAGTTTAGAGATATAAAAATATACCCAACCATAGTGGACGATGTTTTGAATATTGGATATACCAATGGAGATGGAGCAACTATTGAAGTCATTAATACTATGGGTTCTGTGCTAATGAAATTGCCAATTAGAAGGTCTATTTCTGTTAAAGAACTTTCGAAAGGAATTTACTTTATTAAACTAATTAAAGATAATGATTTTATAACCTGCAAATTCATTAAACAATGAGAAAGATATTTATCATGTTATGTTTAGCAACAACAAATTCTGCTGGACAAAATGTACTCAATGCTTATAATAATTCATTGAATGATCCAAATGATTATGATTTTGAAAACTTAAATTCTAATTATCTCAATAATTTTATCTATTCAATTCCGCCAGGAAGTGGTTATTACAGAGGAGAATTTGAAATTTATTTTGGCAGGCTTCCGTGGTATCAACTTTTTATTGACCCTGTTGTTGCACTAGGTGCAAGTAGTAGCACTGCAGTGCCATACGTTTATTCAATGAGTTACTTTTATGAGGTAGTGTCGTTTCCATTTCATAAAGAATGTGCCTATGTAGGTACAGGAGACTGCACAGAACAAACACCTTGCAGCACTCAAGTAAGGAATATGAATTTGCCTGTTGAAGATCAAAACCCCATTCGTCCTCGTCTGAAGTCAAGTACGTGCGTAAGGGACGAGGATATATGTGGTTCTATAACAGGTGTTAATCACCTCCTCATCTATCGCGCACAACGCTACCTATCAGATGTGGACGAGTGGGGATAAACGCATCAACAAATTAGAACAAGAGAACAAGAGAACAAAAAATCAAATCTCAAAAACCATGAGCCGTTATTTTTTAGTTTTAATTGTCTGTTTGCTGAGCTACTGCGCCAATGGGCAGCAGGTGGTGCAGAAGGTGTATTTTCAACATGGGCAGTTTGCACAATCACCTGATGATATAGTTGAAATGCCAGATAGCGACTTGATACATATCAGCACACAATCTTCAATTGCCATTGCAAACTATCATTTTACCAATTTAGTACGTACCGACTCTGCCTTAAACACCAAATGGCAGAAGGAGCTAAAAGTACAGGGAGGCACTTTTTCTAGCAGTGATTTATTTCGAATACATAACGATTCACTTATTATAAGTGGAGCTTTCGCAGATTCGGGCAGCTATGATCCTTTTAAAAATTGTTTGGTTAAAACTGATAGTTCAGGTAATGTTGCTAGAGCCATAGCTTTGATTGGTGACACTTTAGTAAGTGGTAGGGCGTTCCTTGCCAACGACAGCACAATAATGATTGCTGGTTGTCAGGGCGAGAAACATAACTTTTACGACAACAGAAGAATGTTTATTGCTGCGCTTGATCTTAACTTTAACTTATTATGGAACAAAGTTTATGTTTATAATGATGATGCGTATATTACCAGAATAGTCAAGTATATTGACAATGGTTTTATCGTTCAGGCTCAAATATTGGAAACCGATACTATTTTTCTTGATCCACCGACTAGTGTTTTAGTAATGCGGCTCGATTCCCAAGGCAATTTAATCTGGGCCAAGAGGATAGGAAATATTGTACCATCTATTTTTGGTGCCACATCTATTTATGCAGCAGATATAGTTGTTGAGCCCAACGGCAATATACTCTGTGGAATTGCAACGCCATATTTTTCTATTTTATATGACGATGTTATCTTGCAACGACTTGACTCATCGGGGAATGAGCTACAAACATTCCGTTATGGAAATTCGCAACCACAAAATAAGGAGCTAAAAAAAATTATCGCTCATAATAATGGTAATTTTATTTTACAAATTAATAGTAATTTTTTTTTAGAGATAGACAGTAATCTTAGTATTTTTAATTCTAGAGTTATTAGTTCAGTACTGAATATTCAGCCAACTACTTTATACGGAATATGTCTTGTATTAAAAAAAGCAAAAAATGGTGGATTTATTAACTGGGGTTATATTAATCAAACATATCACCTATTATTGGCCAGAGCCGATAGCACCTTGAATTTTGGATGTCAACTAATTGTGCCAAAGCAACTTCAAAAACAACTAGTTAGTTTTCCAAATATTGATAGAACAAGTTTTGTCAAAACCCACTCTTGTGTACTACACGACAGCACTATAACAATACAAGTTTCGAATATTAACTATTTAACGGATACTATATATTGCCATTCTTATACTGAGCAACAAGAGCAAATTATTCAGAATTCTATGAAAATTTTTCCAACCATAGCACAGGATAAACTTACTGTTTTAGGGCGAAAAGAGCCTGGAAAATTATATTTTAAAATTTATGATTTGCAAGGAAAAGAGCGAATCTATAGAAAGCTAGAGGATGAAAGTATAGATATAACATCACTGCCTTTTGGCTTTTATTTGCTTAAGATCTATTGTGGTTCTCAAGCCTACAACTTTAAATTCATCAAACAATGAAAGCTTTATTATTTTTTACAGGAGTATTTCTCTCTTCAATGTTGAATGCACAGGAAGTTTTAAATCCGTATAAAAGCTACTCCTATTTATCTGAGTTCAATTATAATAATAGTTTATCTGGTTATCAGAAAAACTTTAGACTCGGTCCAATTAATTCCCCATATTATAATGGTGAGTATGAGATCAGTTTATATAAATTACCGTGGTACAAGTTGTTTATTGATCCGGCATTGGCAACCGGTCAACCGTTGCTGTTTTCTGCCAGCTATACTTACGAAACTGTTTCTTACCCTTTTCAAATTGATTGTGCTTATCAAACAGGTAATTGTACAAACGTTATTGACCCATGCTCAACACAGGCTAGGAGTCTGTCCATGCCAATAGAAGATAGTCAGCATTTTGTTTATAACATAAATGGTTATTTTGATTATGTTAATGCTGCAACAAATGATAAATTGTACGTTCGAACACCACTACGTGATTTTTCTGGCGTTTATTCTAGCGGAAATATGGGAATTCCTAATGGAATCATTGGTAACACTTTGGTTTCAGCAGGGTTTACTTCTTCCGTAGGATTTAGGCAAGATAGATATATTCTACCGCATTCAATTTTGAAGTTAACAATAAATTTACACTGTGGTCCGGATAAGACATCACCAATTATAAGTTCGTTAGTTTACTACTATGACAATACTAGAGGAAAAATGAGAATTTATCCATTTAAGGATTGTAATTTACCAGCTAATCAGACTGACTATGATGTAATCTTCGTTCCTGAGGTATTGTATGGTGACGATCAATATACCAACCCATATAGTGATATTATTCTACCAAACGGAACATTGGATTATTTTCCATTTTCTGAAATAGGTGTTGATGATGCAGCATGTTCTACAAGTATAATATTCCCTAATCCTACTTATAACTATTATAATCCGGAAAATATGTATTTGTATTACCAAAACAATTATCCAACTTCAACACTTGCAAATCAAGCAATGTACAATGATATTTATAGTAATAGCTATTTGCTTTTTCCTAACCCCTATGCACTAAATACCAATCCGCTTAGAGATAGCTATGGAGATTTTTTTGCCGGCTACGAGCCTCCTTCATCAGGTACCTCAAATAATTTAACCCTCAAACCTGGTATCCGTCACAGTTATTTCATAGACCAAAACACCGATTTAAACATCATCAACCCAACAGAAAAAGAAATATACAACCCCAGCGAGGCTACCATAACGGCAAGCAACTTTGTGTTTCCGCAAGACTATACTTTTAAAACAATACGTGGCGTGTATCCCAGCGAGGCAGAAGCCCTTGCCTCAAGAATACTTGAAAATGGCTGCGATGCCAATACCGATTTAAGAAACGTGCCTGTTAAGACAGACCTAACCACAGAAAACACAACCGATGCAACAAATTTTCCACTTTCTGCACTGCCGGCAACGCAGCATCTTTATGCCTCGCGCTATTACCTTGAAAACAACAGCAAGCTAACGGTGCAGAATTGTGTGCGCCTGTTTGACTGCACCTTTGATGTGAAACAAGGTGCCACCCTGCTGTTTGACGATTATCCGGCACACTATGGCAAAGAAGACCACAGCTTCGACAGAACCAACACGCGTTTTAAAATTCAAACCTTAGGCGGTGCTGTGCTACGCAACTACAACGATGTGCAATATTTGCAAAATGGTGATATTACGCAAACCCTACCGCTACACTATAAAGCCATTCGCGAAATATATGCAGGCAGCAATGTTGACCCCGATCAGGATATTCCAAAACAAGATTACGTAGCACAAAGCGGCAGTAACATTACCTTGCAGGCAGATGAGGTAATTTATCTCAAAGAGGGTTTTCATGCCATGAGTGGCAGCAATGTTCACATTACGCCCACATCGCCAGGAGGTTCGGCAGGGCCATGCAATTTGCCAAATGCTGCACGTATGGCTGCTCACATCCAACAGCATCAACAAAAGAAAAATGAGACCCTACCCGGTCTTGGTATTTATCCCAACCCTACTTCAAATGTTGTTAAGCTCCATAACCGTTTTATGCCGCTAAAGGCAGCAAGTGTAATAATACTGGATGTTTATGGGCGAATTGTTTATGATCAGACAAACTTTAACAGCACATTACATACACCGGATTTCAGTCATGAGCCTGATGGCATGTATATGGCAAAGGTAATACACCACGGAAAAACAGAAACACTGAAATTTATGGTGCAGCATTGAAATATTATTTGTTTTGAGTAATGTTGTTTAACACCACAGACAGTTTCTCTGTTAAATTTCTACGGCAAAAAGCTTCAATGTTTTTTGCATCGGATTTAAGTTCGCTTTTCAAAAATTTATTGAAATAATCTTTGAGTATAGTTTTTATACTGGCGACATCATCATAAGCTGCACAATGTCCACTTTGTGTTTCAACAATAATTTTTGCTGCATCGCCATCTGTGGGGCCAATGCACAATATAGGTCGTTTAGCAGCTATATATTCAAAAAGTTTTCCGGTCACCACACCTTTGGCATTGGGAGTGTTGTTGACCACAAGTAGTAGTACTTGTGATTGTTGTTGTATGCGCACTACCTCATCATGAGGAATGTAGTCTATGCGATAAACAAATTGCAGTAAGCCGGCATTTTCTATTGCGCTATTTACTAAAGTATCTACTTTACCGACTAACTTTATCTGAAGGTGATCCTTTAAAGAAGGCTCTTCTATTAAAAGCTGTTGTAAGGCTTTCCATAAGCTTTCAGGGTTTCGTGTTTTTACCATAGTGCCTACATGGGCAATGCTGAATTGTTTATCTGTTGACAGTGCAGCAGCTACAACATCATCATCATCGTAGCCGTTGGTAATACATTCAATCTTTCTGCTAAACTGAGTTGCAAACTCCTCTTGCATGGTCTTTCCTACGGTGACAACGGCATCGGCTGTAGTTACTACAGCTTTTTCCAGGCGGTGATGTTTTTTGTCTGCCCAGCGTGTTAGTTTTAAATCTTTGTAAAAATCAATATTGGTCCATGGGTCACGGAAATCTGCTAACCAAGGCAATCCCGTTTTGTCTATTAGCTGCATGGCTATCAGATGGCAGGTGTGGGGAGGGCCTGTGCTGGCAATGGCATCAACGGTATTGGTATTTAACCACTGCTGCAATGCCTTCACCGAAGGTTTGATCCATAACATCCTTGCATCTGGAATAAAAAAGTTGCCTCGCACCCACACGGCAAAATCCTGAAGAAAGCTTTTCTTTTTCTTTTCTGTCAGAAATCCTGCATGAATCTTCTCGTTTTTTTTACGACCTGTCAGCAGTTTATAAATTACATAAGGCTCTTTGATGGGTACTTTAATAACTTCCAGATTTTTTGGAATGTCTTTTAACAAGGAATTGTCTTGTTCCGGAAATTCGCCATTAGCAACGGTAAACACTACAGGCTCCCAACCAAATTCACTAAGGTATTTTGAGAATTTTAACCATCGCTGCACACCTGCACCACCACTAGGTGGCCAGTAATAAGTGATGATTAATACTTTTTTCAAGGCAATGAACTGTTATTTCTTATCGGTTCCTGATTTTACTTCAATCCATGCACCTGCTGCAAAGAGCAACAGAAGAACAATTGACCCTGCAAGTGAAATTTTTTCTCCTGTAAAGTAAACTTCAGGTTCAAACTTAAATTCTATTTTATGCTTTCCTGCCGGTACTGCCATGGCGCGCAGCACATAGTTTGCCCGCACATAGTCAGCTTTTTGCCCGTCAATGTAAGCATTCCATCCTTTATCGTAATAAATTTCTGAAAATACACAGAACTGCGGCAATGCCGTCTGCGTTTCATAAACCAAGTCATTACATACAATAGAAGTTAATTTTAATGGTAGCCGTAGAGTCATGTTGAGGTGCAAATGATTTTAATGTATTTTCAAATCGCTCGTCAACGAAGGCAATAGTTCGTGGATTGAAATTTTCCAATGCAGCTATTTCTGCATCGGCATTTGCAACATTTTTACAGTATCAACAAACCAGGCAGCACCAATTGCACCGGGATTAAGTTGTGCCTGCAGGCTGTTTGTCCTTTATCCGCTTACAATAAGATATTTGGTGTTGAGCATGTCAAGCACACTCATGTTATTTTTTGAAATACAATTTTCAATCAGTTCCTGATAGCGTTTTAATTTAGCGCCATGATAGCCACCTATGCTGCGATGAAAATAGGAGGTAGAGGCATCGCTGAATGCATTTACTGTTGTGTTCAGTACTCTGAATCCGGGTGTAGTATCCTGCAAAATTTGTGTATCTGCAGCAGTGGGTTCAAAAGGTTTTTGTGTTTTACTTTTTGCCACAAAATTGTTGTCATTGAGGTAGCGTTTTCCAACAGGCCATAAGTCAACAATAAAAAGAATGGCAATAGTAATTACTGCAACGTTTGTTTTTATTTTATCTTTTAACATAAACCATAGTACACCAAAAGTGGCAGCAATAAAAAATAACGAGCGTAATGCATCCATTCTCACGGCACTTTCGCGGTCTTGTTTGATGGCAGTAATCAGCCAGTCATATTGTTTCAGTTGTTCATCTGCTTGCGAGCTAAAGTCATTAAACATACCGGGAAGTAAGGTAAATAGCAAACAAAATCCACCGGTAATATAAAATGCTATTTTGAGTGACTTTAATATATCGTTCTTGTTGGTTTTACCATCAAATATTTCTTTCATTGCAAGAAGAGCGAGCAATGGCATTGTGAACTGGGCAATGGTTAGTATCATACTCACAGCTCTGAATTTATTGTATCCGGGAAAGTGATAAAAGAACAACTCATTGAAAGAAAGAAAATTTTCACCCCACGAAAGCATAAATGATAGTATTGTTGCCACCAGCAGCCACCATTTTTCTTTTCCTTTTATAAGCATAAAACCCGCAACAAAAAGAAAGCAAACAATTGCACCTGCATAAGGAGGGCCTGATGTTGAAAGCATATTACCGAAATAGAGTGGCACTGCCTGAATAAAACTTTTTGCTTGTTGAACAGGCACACCATTGCTTGTTAATGCCTTGTAGGTGGCAGAATTTTCATCCAGCGGACTGACAGATGCTCCACCATGAAAACGTGGAATGATGAGTGTGAATGTCTCACTGATACCATAGCTGTAGCTGAATGCATAATCTTTATCGAGGCCTGATGATTCTTTTTTAGAAGTAAGCTCACTGGGTCCACGAGTGGAATATTTTCCATACTCATAAGTTGCAGCCAGACTGGTATAATTTGGTAAAATGCCTATCACTGCTGCAATGGCCAGTACGGTGGCACTTTTCATAAAGCCACCTAACTCTTTTTTCATGACGGCATCAATGAAATATGCAATGGTCATGACTAAAATTGCAATCATCAGATAATAGGTTATCTGAAGGTGATTGGCATAAAGTTGCAAGGCAAGTGCCATTGCTGTCATGGCACCACCAAACCAAAGCCTCCCTCTAAATGTAAGGATGATACATGCAAATACCAAAGGTATCAAGGCAATGGCATGAGCTTTAGAATTGTGTCCTGCGGCAATGATTACAAAATTGTAACTTGAAAAGGCAAAAGCAATGGCACCTGCAATTCCCATCCTGTAATCAAACTTCAGCACCAGCATCAGAATATAAAAACTTAATAGAGCAAGAAATACATAGGAGGCAGGAGAAGGTAAAAAGAAAAATAAAAGGTCATTGACATATTGAATCAGATTAGCCGGATACAAAGTTGAAATCTGATAGGCGGGCATTCCGCTAAACATAGCATTTGTCCATAAAGGTTCAACATGATATTTATCTCGGAAATCAGTTAGTTCTTTGCTCATCCCTGTCCATTGAGCGATATCATGTTGACTCAGTCCCTTACCTTCGAATAAAGGTAAAAAATAAACGGCTGTTAAGAGTAAAAAAATTACGATGGCTATGCCGTGAGGGATTAACTTCTTGAAGTTTATCTGCATACTATTTCTTTATTGGGCAAATGTAATAGTTTGTAAAGGAATAATGCTGTTGTTTTTCAGGCATAAAAAAGCCTTAACATCGGGGACATTAAGGCTTTTAGCTTATATGGGAAAATTACTTTGCTTTTATGAAGCGCTGTGTTTCTACATGACTGCCAGTGGCTGTAACAAAATACATGCCTGCTGATAGGTCTTGAACATCAACAGAAACTTTTGTATTTGCAAGAACATGGATAGCTTTTATCACCTGTCCTGCAATATTTTTAATCTCTATCAAAATATACTCTCCTTTTTGACCTGCAACATTCATGTTTAATAATTCTTTTACAGGATTAGGATAAAGAATCATAGCAGTAGAAACAAGATGGGTTTCAATTCCTGTTGGTGTAGTGGTGCAGATTTCAAGCCCCCAGCCATTCAATGAGCCACCATCGGAATTAAAATGGTCGGTTATTGTTAATGTCCAGTTGCCTGCTGCTTGTTGTCCATTGAATACACTCAGCGGTGTAACGGCTTTATAAGTGCCACCACCTACAGGGGGACAAGGGAGCGCACCGGGTGCTGCGGCATCATCAAAATTACAATCAAAGTCATTTTCATTACCACAAATCTGATCAAACAATGTTACCGTTGTGTTTTGTGGACTTTTAATACTTATTGTAAGGTCACTAATCCATGTGTGCGTACCGGTAAGACCAACTACATTGACATCCGTAATAGTTCCTGCTGAAGCAATGTTTAATGTTGAAGTAACTGTAGGAGCACCACTTGACGGAATAACAACAGGAACATTTGCACTTGCTAAATTCGAGCAATTGTTGGTTGTAAATGACCATGAGGCGCTGAAGCTATTTGCAAAGCATGAATTATACGACTTCACATGCCAATAGTAGGTTGTACTTGATAGCAACGGGTTAGTAGTAAAAGTGTTTGTGCTGATGCCGGTTGCAGAAGCAATTACATTCGTAAACAATGAATCTGTGGCAACTTCAATATCAAACAGTGTTCCCGGGCTTAAAGCAGCTTGCCAGGTTAAAGTTGCAACAGAAGCGATGCCACTGCTTCCATCAGCAGGCAGTGTTAATGTTGCGGCAGGTAAGTTTACGTCTAAAATATCAAGTGTAACAGAGGTTGACTTTGTTACAGATGGAGAAGTTCCTGTAATAGTAAGATTATATGTTCCGGTCATAGAAGGAGTTAATCCTGTAATCAGCAATTGTACAGGAGTACTGTCATTTACTGCTGTGGCAGGAGTAAATGTTCCAGTTGCACCGGCAGGAAGTCCAGATATAGAAAATACAGTAGTTTCATTGAATGCCAGAAAAGTGTTATACATAAAATTATAAGTAATGTCATTTGGAGGACAAACACTTTGTGTTGAATTACTCATGTTCATCACAAATTCTGATGCCTGAATGTTGATATAGCTTCCGTTTAGTGCATAAAAAATATTGCCTGCACCACGAACCATCACACGTCCCCATTGCGAAGCAGCACCTGCTGGTACTACAACATTGGCACTGCCGTTATTAGGTACGTTGGTTGCAAGTGTATATGGGTAAGTGAATCCGCTGTCGAGAGAAAGAAAAATATTTACGAATGGTGAATTAACCGGAGCAGCATCTGTTCCTGCAACATTCCAGGTTACAGTTTCTGAAGCACCTGCATTCCAGTTTGTAGGTGTGTTTTGTGAAGTAACAACAAATGGCCCTGAGTTAGCAACAGTTACTTGCATTAGATCCGAGGCTGTTTGTCCACCATTCACATCGTTATCTCTAACAATAAAAGAGTAGTTTAAAGTTCTGGCTACATCGGGAGTTTTTTCCCATGTAGGATATAAGTTTTTAAGTACAACACTTCTCAGATTGGGCATATAACGGTTAGGAGATGTTCCGGGTTTTATTGCTCGTGACAAAGGTCCTACCGCCCATGTTGATTGTGGGCTACTGTTTGATGGTGCCTGTGCAGGGTCGTTCTGACACCAGTTGTATGTTAATGATGCCATACCATCAGCATCAGTAGCAGATCCTTCTAAAACAAAAGCTGTGCCTTTGGGAATGGTATAATCAGCACCGGCACTGGCAGTAGGTGGGTTGTTGGTTAAAGCGGTAGTTACTGCGCAAGTGCTGCTACCGGTTTGTACATTGGCAGAAATATCTCTTACATTAACGTAGTTGAAATCATCATCACTATGTGGTTGTATGTTTACAGAGCAAATACCTGCATAGCCCATGATGGAGCTGCCACTGCAGGGTTCTACTTCTGTGTTGCCGCTACCACTTCGGCTGCAGGTGTTCATAATATGATAGCCACCATACTGATGCCCCATTTCATGGGCTACATAATCAATGTCAAAAGGGTCGCCTGTTGGGTTGGCACTTCCAGTCATGCCACGACCTTTATGTGTACCGCTTTGTGAAGAGCTTAAACAAACACAGGCAATACATCCTGCATTGCCACCACCTGTGGTATTAAAGTTATGTCCGATGTCGTAATTGTTTACTCCAATGTATTGATCACAAACCTGAGCTGTCTTTGTATTCCATTCATTAGACCATGGATCTTGTGCGGTGTTTCCATAATAAATCAAAGTGTCATTGTTTGGAACAAATTCCATTGTAATTGCAAGGTCGCGTTCGTAAACACCATTTACACGATTCATGGTGATCGTCATCTGTGCAAAAATGTCGGCTTTTTCATTACCTGGAGTGGTGGCGAAAATATTTCCATACTCAGCGGTGCAAGTCAATGCAAGTCTGTAAGTTCTCAATAGCTGATCATCGGTATTGTTGTTAATGCCAGCCACAGAATTTGTCATGCTTGGTAACTCTGCATCTTCATCGGTTAGGCATTCAAAATTGCGAGCATTGCCGGCTAAAGAAGCTTTGTCATAAACGATGTAGTAATTTATATCCTTGGTATAGGTGTCAATATAATTTGTTGGATTAGTTCCCGATAATATCATGCCATGCAAACCAAACTGTGTAACACTGAAACGCATTGTTGCAGTAGGGTCATCAATACCTTGTGCACAATATGTTTTAATCATTGGATACTTGTTTGAAAGTACTTCAGGCATTATAGGTGAAGCATAAACTTTGAAGGATTGCATTTTCCCATAAGCATCAGGGAATTCAATTATCAGGTTTGATTGCTGACCGCGATTTGGTGCTTGCTGCAATAAACTTTTCAGTTGCTGCAAGTTTAATTCATAATAGTATGCATTTGACGGTATGGTGTTTCGATTCATTTTTTCCAGTCCGGATAAAGAAACCTTCTCAACAGGTTTCCAATAGTTATTTCCGGCAGTTGATTGCCCATAGAGCAACACTGCAATGATTAGCATGGCTAATTTACTTAAAGTAAAGTTTTGCATTTTTATTTAATTTGTTTTTGTTTGATTTGGAAATGCTGCATGAATTTACCTCATGCAACGATTATTCCGCTAAAGTAGCAGTAACAGAAACAAGTATTATTATAGATAGCAGCCAGTTAATAAATGAGTAATCTCAGCCCCTTGTAAAGTTAAAAAAGGGTGTCGTTTTCATGTAATACCAGTAAGGGAACCTTGGTGTTGTATGACACGCTTTTTGCTATACTTGGCTTATACAAGCCTTTGAAGAAGTTTCGATGTCGGGTGTACATCACTAAGGCGTCAGCTTTGAATTTTTTAAGAAAGTGACTTACGCCATTCTGAATTGAAACATCGGTACATACATATCCTGATTGTTTTTGATATTTTACTTTTTTACGTACCAAATCTGTTATTTTTTTGACATCTATTTCATCTTTCGATAAAGTTGTTGTGTCAATATACAGAAATAGCAATTCACTGTTAAACTCCTTAGCAAACGGAATCAGCTCTGATGCTTTGTTCAGGTTGTCATCTGAAAGGTCAGTTGCATAAACAAGTTTTTTTAGCCCGTTAAATTTAACACGTGGTGGAATAAGAAGTACCGGACAAGGTGCATTTTTTACAACACGACCAGCATTGCTGCCAATTAAAAACCGTTCTCCTGCACCACCACCTGTTGTTCCCATAACAATCATATCAACTTTCTTTTCAGATGCTGTCTCCATTACACGTGCAGAGGCTAATCCTTGTTGCAGTATTAACTCTACCTTTAGTTTAGCATACTTATTTACAAAAAACTTCTCTTTGAATTTCTTCAACTTTTTTGCTGCAGCATCATGTAATACTTTATAATCATATTGTACCGTTACAAATGCTACATCACTGTATAAAATTGGTGTTTCGAATGTATGCAGTAGTATTAAACTGGCATTGCTTTTCAGTGCCATTTCACTTGCATAGGCAACAGCATGTGTTGCATTAGAAGAAAAGTCTGTCGGACAAAGAATAATTTTCATATCAATAGCGATTTTGTTATTTTATTAAGAAGTTATCTATAGAAATTAAATCCCATGCTTCAGGTAAAATCAGTAAGGCAACTAGCAAAGCCAATCTGGGGAAAACATGTTGTAAATCCCACATGGGTCGCATGATGCTGAAGGCAAGAGATGCACCAATCATATTCAAGCCTAGGAGGTATAAAGAATAATATTTAAAAAGCCCGATGATTAATAAAAATCCTCCTGCAAATTCTATAAACGATGATAATGTCAGCAGAGGTTTAACAACAGAGAGAGGGAATCCTTTTTTAACTAATTCTGAACGATAAATTTCTGTTACTTTAGTTATGCCTATGGTAAACAGTTTTTCATAACCCTGAAACAAAAACAAAATACCTAGAACTACTCTGCATAGAAATACAGCAAAAACTTCAGGTGACCAAATATTGTACATGATTATTTTTTTACAAAGGTAAAAACTTAAAGTTAGTTATACATGATTTATCTCACAGAATGTTGTGATGTTTAGAAGCTTATGCAAAGGGTATTTAGAAAAGAGAAAGAAAAATATTTTAAATTTGTAACTTTATACATCTATGTTATCATTTATAACAGATCGTTTTAAACAGTATAAAGAGAACGAAGAAAATTATAAGTTAGCTCGTTCGCGATATGTTGTTGCACATGAATATTACCGTTTCAGAATAAGTGTCAGGCAGGCACTTGTTTCTTTAGCCTTTGTTTCATTAGGAATTATTTCAGCTGGATTTGGGTTGAAAGGATTTTTGATGCCAAATAAGTTTATTGATGGGGGCGTGACCGGAATTTCACTCCTTGTAAGTTTAAAGACAGTCATTAGTGTTTCAGTATTAATAGTTATCATTAATATCCCGTTTCTAATTCTTGCCTATAAACAAATTGACCGTAGATTTTCTGTTAAGAGTATTATTGCCATTGTATTTCTTGCCCTTGCAGTTTATTATATCCCATATCCAATAGTAACTAATGATAAATTACTCGTATCGATTTTCGGTGGTTTTTTTCTTGGCATGGGTATAGGCTTTGCCATTCGTGGTGGTGCAGTGCTTGACGGTACAGAAGTACTTGCAATTTATATCAGCCGGAGATCAGGATTGTCAATTGGCGAAATTATTTTTGCTTTTAATATTGTGATTTTCAGTTTTGCCGCAGTGTTAATTTCTATTGAAGTTGCCATGTATTCAATTTTAATTTATTTGGCAGCGTCAAAAACAATTGATTTTATTCTTGAAGGAGTAGAGGAATATACCGGTGTGACAATCATTTCATCACACAGTGATGAAGTCAGAAGGTTGATTACAGAAAAATTAAACATGGGGGTGACGATATATAACGGTAAGCGTGGTTATGGAAAAAACGGACATAATCTTGCGGAAATTGAAATTATTTACACCGTTATTACCAGATTAGAAATAGCTAAACTTAAAACTGAAATAGAGCATATTGACCCTAATGCGTTTATCATTATGAATACCGTTCGTGATACAAAGGGTGGCATGATTAAGAAAAGAACATTAAAAGATTTTTAAATAGTTGTTAGTGTAAAACATCTGTTTGTCATGTAGAAAGTTGATGATTTTAATTTCATAGTAAGGATATATGGAGTTAAAGTGGTATTGAAATTTGAATACATATAATAAAAGACTCATTTTCAAATAATCCGGGAAAGAACACTTTCATTTATTCTAAAACAGTCATCATTGCTACACAAAGCTTTCAATCATCAAAAGCCAGTAATTTAACAACGTAAAATAGAAGATTGGTCATAAAAAAAGCCGCCCATCGGGCGGCTTTTTTTGGTTTTAAATCAATCTGTTATTTCAACTTCAATTTCTCTTTTACCATACTCATAATATCGTCAGAGTCGTTTGTGTAAAGTAGTGCACCAACGCTTGAATCGAATATGTAGGTGTAGCTTTTATCTTTTGCAACAGCTTTGATAGCTTCGTCAGCTTTTTTGATTATCGGAGAATAGACTTCTTCTTTTTTCTTTTGAACAGAAGTTTGTGCAGACTCCTGGAAGTCCTGAATACGGTCGCCTAAATCACGTATTTCTTTTTCTTTAGCAGCTTTAATTGGTTCTGCCATAGAACTGGCTTTTTCCTGATATTCGGCAACTTTTGAATCATATTCTGCAGTCATAGTTTTCATCTGAGCTTGTAATGTTTCACCAAACTTTTGTAAAGTAGAATCTGCTGTTTTAGTTTCCGGCATCATTGCCAGTAATTGTGTGGAGTTAATGTGTCCTAATTTTATTTGAGCTGATGCAAATAAACTGCTACATACAAATACTCCGGCAATAAAAAATTTAATTGGTTTTGTCATGATTAATTTATTGGATGATATAATTTGTTATTTTTTTATTGGTTGTGCTTCGTCAGAGCGTGATGGAGAGTCCATGCTTTTTCCACTGTCTTTGGTGCCGGTACTGCTGCCACTGCCTGATGAACCGGAAGTTCCGCCCGATTTGCCACCACCTTCAGTTACTTTGGCTTTATAGCCCATTGCGTTTAAAATTTCATCGCTCTTGTCGTACTTTGGATTGGTATAAAGCATAGTAAGGTCACTTGATTTGTCAAAGATAACAGCATAGCTCTGATCTACTGCCATTTTCTTTACAGCATTATAAATTTTATCCTGTATTGGCTTTATGAGCTCTTGTTTTTTCTTAAACAAATCGCCCTCATAACCAAACTTTGATTTCTGGAGTTCTTTTACTTCTTTTTCTTTTGCGGTGATTTCTGCTTCACGCTTGCGCTTCATGTCTTCTGTGAGTAATATCTGCTCTGCCTGATAGTCTTTATACAGTTTGTCAATAACTGCATATTTAGCTTCAATGTCTTTTTGCCAATTTACAGAAATCTGATCCAATTGTTGCATAGCTGATTTGTACTCAGGAATATTATCTAAAATATACTGAGAGTTAACGTATGCATACTTCTGAGCCATTACTGAAATGGAAGAGGCTACTAAGAGTGCTAATGCGATGATGATCTTTTTCATTTTACGTTTAATTAATGTGTGCAAAGATATGATTTTAGCTTAACCATATACTAAATATCGTACCACTAACACCAATTGCCGTGAACAACGGATGAATAGGTTTAGAACTGTTGTCCGATAACAAAAGAGAACTTGCCAACACCGGTGCGTGGGTCGTCACGTTGTGGGTCCAGACGCCAGCCGTAGTCAAGACCAAGCAGGCCAAACATAGGCAGAAATACACGAAGACCTACACCACTAGAACGCTTTAAACTAAAAGGGGCAAACTCTCTGAATGTTGACCATGCATTGCCGCCTTCAAAGAAACCCAATACATAAATTGTTGCACTTGGATTGAGTGAGACAGGGTAACGTAATTCAGTCACAAATTTATCGTAGATAGTCCCGCCTACATCGTTACCAATGTTGTCTGTTGGAGTAAGCGCACTGTTTTCATAACCACGCAATGCAATAATTTCACGACCATCAAGTGCATAGCCGGATAGGCCATCACCACCAACGTAAAAACGTTCGAATGGCGACTGCCCGATGCCTTTGTTATAAAAACCAAGGAAGCCAAACTGCATTTTATTATACATAACCAGGTTGCCAAGAAGTTTGGTGTACCAGGCTACACTGAATTTCCACTTATGATATTCAATCCACTTGTATTTTTCTTTGGTATCTAACTTCGAATAATCCTTATTCGTAAATGCCGAGTACGGAGGTGTAAACTGCACAGAAAAAGAAATTTCTGATCCTTTGCGCGGATAAATAGGCTGATCTACACTGCTGCGGGTCAAATTTTCTTCAATAGAAATATTGTTTGATGTTCCATCGGTAAATAAGAATGTGGAACGGTAATTTTTCAGCGTATAAAGCCCGTAATTAATTCCTGAGTAGAGTGTAAAGTAATCGTCAGGCCATTTCAATCTTTTTTGTAATCCAACAGTTGCACCTGAAATAAATATAGCCTGTCTGTTGTCGTTCGATTTTTTTAAGCCATTCGTTTGAATAGAATGATATATTGAAACAGTTAGTGCATTAGGCTTTTTACCTCCAAGCCAGGGTTCTGTAAAGGAAGCATTATATGACTGATAGTAAATTCCGTTTGTAGTAGCACGGATGCTTAATCGTTGTCCGTCACCGGCAGGAAGTGGCCGCCATGCTTTGGTATTTAAAATATTTCTGGCAGAAAAATTATTGAATGTTACACCTAATGTTCCAACAACCTGATTGGCTCCCCATCCTCCGGAAAGTTCTACCTGATCGTTAGGTCTTTCTTCTACTTCATATTCAATATCAACAGTACCATCAACCGGGTTTGGCTTTGGGTTGACTCCCATTTTTTCAGGATTAAAGTATCCTAATTGCGATAATTCGCGTTGTGTTCTGATGATATCGCTTCTGCTGAAAAGCTGCCCGGGTTTGGTACGTATCTCACGTAAAATTACTCTGTCATTTGTTTTGGTGTTTCCTTTAACTGTAACATGATTTATCCTTGCCTGCTTACCTTCATAAATTCGCATTTCCAAATCTATTGAATCATTTTCTGCAGATACTTCAACAGGATCAATATTGAAAAACAAATATCCATCATCCATGTAAAGCGAAGTAATGTCACGGCTAGACTCACTCATGTAAAGTGAACTTTCAAGTCTCTTGGCATTATAAACATCACCCGGTTTTATTCCTAAAACTTTATTTAGTTCAGCAGAGGTGTATTTGGTGTTTCCAATCCAGCTGATATTTCTGAAATAATAACGATTGCCCTCATTAACTTTAATATCAATGTTGATTCTTCTGCTACTGACAGGGTAAATACTGTCACTTATTATCTGTGCATCGCGATAACCTTTCTCGTTATATTTTGAAATCAAATTGCTTTTGTCATCAGTATATTTATCCTCGTCAAATTTCTTGGAGTTGAAAAAATAACGCCAGCGTTGCTCACGTGTGCCTTTCATGGCTCGTTTTAATTTAACACTGCTTACTTCTTCATTGCCTATGATGTTTACTCTGTGAATTTTTACACGCTTGCCTTTGTTGACATTGATAGCTAAAATTTCACTGTTTGTTTCAGTAGTATCTTTAATTGTTGTCAGGTTAACTTCAGTATTCAAAAATCCTTTTTCTTTATAAAAATCAAGTACCTGAGTTTTTACAGTGTTAAGTGCATTATCAGATAGCACTCTTCCTTTTGAAATCTGAATTTTTTCGCGAATTTTATCAGCATGACCTTTTCGTACACCCGTAAATGTAAACTTACTTAATCGGGGTTTTTCCTGAAGTTGAAGGTCAATAAATATTTTTTTACCTTCAATTCTGGTAGCAACAATTTTCACATCGGTTAACAGACCTTGTTTCCAAAGGTTTTCTATTGCCTTGGTAAATTTTTCGCCCGGCACCTTTACTTTTTCTCCGACACTTAGTCCTGATAAAATTTTCAATGCATTTTGATCGAGATATTTTATTCCACTGACAGTAATAGCAGCTATTTCGTACTCTTTGGGATTGTTATAGTCTAACGTTACCTGATCGTCACCAACAGTTACCTGTGCAATGGAAAAAGTTGAAAGCAATATTAAAAAGGTTAGTAAACCTAAAATGTGTTTATGCATGTTTGGCATTTGTTGATTCGTTTACGCCACCAAACCTTCTGTCGCGGTTTTGATAACTAACGATTGATTCAAAAAAATCTTCGCGCCTGAAATCGGGCCAAAGTTTGTTGGTGAAATAAAATTCGCTATAGGCAATCTGCCACAGTAAAAAATTAGATACTCTGTATTCGCCACTTGTTCTGATGAGCAGTTCAGGATCGGGAATTCCGGCAGTGGTTAAATATTTCTCTACTAATGAGTCGTTGATTTCTTCTGCATTAAGTTTGCCGTCTTTAACATCCTGAGCAATGTGTTTTATGGCTCGGGTAATTTCCCATCGCGAACTGTAGCTTAATGCCAGCGTTAGGGTCATTCTGCTGTTGCCAGAAGTTTTATCAATAGCGGCTTTAAGATTTTTCTTGCATCGGCCGGGCAGACTTTCAATATCTCCAATGGCATTTAGTCTGATGTTATTATCCATCAGCGTTTTGGTTTCTTTCGAAATAGTGTTTACCAACAACTCCATCAATGCATTGATTTCAATAGCAGGTCTATTCCAGTTTTCAGTGCTGAAAGCATAAAGCGTCAGGTATTCAATACCCAATTCTGCAGCACCTTCCACAGTGTCGCGAACGGCAGCTACACCATGCTGATGCCCAAACATTCTGAGTTTACCCTGCTTTTTTGCCCATCGTCCGTTACCATCCATAATGATGGCCACATGCCGGGGCAGAAGGTTTGTTATGATCTGATTTTTTATACTCATTCGTCAAAACGAAGGCGCAAATTTAGAATTTTAACCGAATGTTGAAGTTTAACTTTTTAACGCATTTTTAACGATTTTATGTCGTTTCACAAAACATTAATATTCACAATAGTCTTTTAACATTTTTTTGCATTTGAAAGGGAATAGACTTTAGCTGACATTTTGCAACATAAATGAACCTAAATGTGCTGTTTATGAAAACAAGTTAATTTTTTTTCCTGCTCGTAAAAATGTATAAATTGTCCGTAGTTTACTTGCTTAATTTACGCATCTTTGTAAAATGGATTTTCGTATCAACTCACCATTTAAGCCTACCGGTGATCAGCCCCAGGCCATTAAAGAGTTGGTAAAAGGCTTAAACAGAGGCGACAGGCACCAAACCCTTTTGGGCGTAACCGGAAGTGGAAAAACCTTTACCGTTGCCAATGTAATTGAGAAAGTACAACGTCCCACCTTAATTTTAAGTCATAATAAAACGCTGGCAGCACAGCTTTATGGAGAGTTTAAACAGTTTTTTCCTGATAATGCTGTTGAATATTTTGTTTCTTATTACGATTATTATCAGCCGGAAGCATTTATTCCAACTACCAATACTTACATTGAAAAAGATCTTGCCATTAATGATGAGATTGAAAAACTTCGGTTAAGTACAACATCAACCTTGCTTTCTGGACGAAAAGATATTATTGTGGTAAGCAGTGTGAGTTGTATATATGGATTGGGAAATCCGGCAGATTTCTTAAAGGGTATTATCCGAATTTCAAAAGGTGAGCGCATCAGTCGCAATACTTTTTTGCATGCATTGGTAACCGCTTTGTATTCACGTACAGAAACAGAATTTAAACGCGGCACTTTTCGGGTAAAGGGCGATACGGTTGATTTGTTTTTAGCCTACGCTGAACGAGCACTGCGGTTTTCTTTTTTTGGCGATGAAATAGAAGAAATAGAAAGTATTGAACCTGCAACAGGAAAACGGATTGAGATATTAGATCATGTGGCAATTTTTCCGGCAACCATTTTTGTTACCAATGCAAAACAACAACTGAAGGCCATCTGGCAAATTCAGGAGGATATGGTAAAGCAGGTGGACTATTTTAAAGAACAAGGCCGACATCTTGAAGCCAAACGCCTCGATGACAGAGTGACTCACGACCTTGAAATGATTCGGGAATTGGGATACTGTTCAGGTATTGAAAATTATTCACGCTACTTTGATGGACGTGAACCCGGCATGCGCCCTTTTTGCCTTCTCGATTATTTTCCGGAAGATTATATTATGGTCATTGATGAAAGTCATGTAACCATACCTCAGCTAAGAGCCATGTATGGAGGCGACCGTTCTAGGAAAGTTAATCTGGTAGAATATGGTTTCAGGCTTCCTGCAGCTATGGACAACAGACCTTTAAAGTTTGAAGAGTTTGAAACATTGCAACAGCAAGTTGTCTTTGTCAGTGCAACACCTGCTGATTATGAAATGACAAAATCCGAAGGTGTAATTGTAGAACAATTGATTCGACCAACAGGATTGCTCGACCCTTTGATTGAAGTAAAACCTTGCGGTAATCAGGTAGATGATTTGTTAGAAGAAATTGATGTAACGGTAAAGAAGAATGAACGTGTGCTAGTGACAACATTAACTAAACGCATGGCAGAGGAGTTAGCTAAATATTTGACCAAGCTTTCAATCCGATGTCGCTATATTCATAGTGAAGTTGAAACTCTTGACAGGGTAGAATTGCTGCGTGATTTTCGTCTCGGGTTGTTTGATGTTTTAATTGGAATAAATTTGCTTCGCGAAGGTCTTGATTTGCCTGAAGTTTCACTGGTGGCAATTATGGATGCTGATAAGGAAGGCTTTTTGAGAAGCAACCGTTCATTGACACAGACAGCGGGACGTGCTGCGCGTAATATAAACGGTCGTGTGATTATGTATGCTGACAAGATTACAGAGAGCATGAGAAAGACCATTGATGAAACAAACCGCAGGCGCGAGAAACAAACAAAGTATAATATAGAAAATAATATTGTTCCTACACCATTGAATAAATCGCGCGAAATGATTTTACAGCAGACAGTTGTCTCCGGTTCAAAGTCTGCGAATGCCTATGTTGAAAGTGAAGCGATTACTGTTGCAGCAGATCCTGTAGTTCAGTTTATGACAGCAGAGCAGTTGGGGAATGCCATCATCAAAACAAAAAAACAGATGGAGGTTGCAGCAAAAGAGATGGATTTTATAGAAGCCGCGCGCTTGCGTGATGAAATGTTTGAATTACAAAAGCTGATGAAAGATCGTTTTAACAGAGCGGTGTAATTTTTTTTGCGGTTTTTAAAAACATTTAAGCCTCAGGGTAGAAAAAACATAAAACTTCTTCAAACCAATGTCACAGGTTAAAGTGTTTTAAAAATGGCTATCAACTATTATCTTTGTGCATTGTTAAGTTAATAAATCATGACAGTAATTTCAGATAAATTAGATATCAGCAAATTAAAAACACCTACCGGTACAACACTAAGTTGCAAAGGATGGGCACAGGAAGCAGCATTGCGAATGTTGCATAATAATCTTGATCCCGATGTGGCTGAACGTCCCGAAGATTTAATTGTTTATGGCGGCACCGGAAAAGCAGCACGAAATGTAGAGTCATTCCATCTCATCGTAAAAGCATTGCGCGACCTTAATGAAGACGAAACTTTATTGGTGCAATCAGGCAAACCTGTTGGAATTTTGCCAACACATAAAGATGCTCCTAGAGTAATTATTGCCAACTCAAACCTTGTTGGTCATTGGGCTAACTGGGATTATTTTCGTGAGTTGGAAGCAAAGGGTTTGATTATGTACGGACAGATGACGGCAGGAAGTTGGATTTATATTGGCTCGCAAGGTATTGTTCAAGGTACTTATGAAACGTTTGGAGAGGTGGCACGTCAGCATTTTGGCGGCTCACTAAAAAATACATTAAATGTTACTGCCGGACTTGGTGGTATGGGTGGCGCACAACCCTTAGCCATTACAATGAATGAAGGAACATGTCTTGCAGCAGAAATGGAAGAGTGGCGTGTTGATAAGAGAATACAAACACGTTATCTGGATGAAAAATTTTCTGATTTGGATAAAGCAATTGACCGTGCATTTGAAGCAAAACAAAAAGGGGAAGCTGTTTCAATTGCCTATATTGGTAATGTCATAGATTTGCTTTCACGATTGTTGGAAAGAAATATCATCCCGGACACATTAACCGATCAGACTTCGGCACACGATGCTCTGGTAGGATATTTCCCTGAAGGATTAAATGTGGAAGATGCAAAAGTTTTACGCGAAACCAATCCTGAAGAGTATATAAAACGCTCTAAACAAAGCATGCGAAAGCATGTAGAACTGATGATTGCTTTACAGAATAAAGGTGCTGTGACGTTTGATTATGGAAACAACATTCGTCAGCAGGCTTTGGAGATGGGATTAAAAAATGCATTTGACTTTCCGGGGTTTGTACCTGCCTACATACGTCCGTTATTTTGCGAAGGCAAAGGTCCATTCCGTTGGGCAGCACTTAGTGGAGACCCCAATGATATTTATGAAACCGATAAGAAAATTCTGGAACTGTTTCCTGATAATAAAGGTCTGCACCGTTGGATAGCGATGGCCCAAAAACGAATTGCTTTTCAAGGATTGCCTGCACGTATCTGTTGGCTTGGACAAGGAGAACGCGAAAAGGCAGGTCTTGCTTTTAACGAATTGGTTAAATCAGGTAAAGTAAAGGCACCCATTGTTATAGGTCGCGATCATTTGGATTGTGGAAGTGTGGCTTCTCCAAACCGCGAAACAGAAGCTATGAAAGATGGTAGTGATGCCATTGCAGATTGGCCAATACTAAATGCATTGATCAATACTGCCGGTGGTGCAAGCTGGGTTAGCTTACATCATGGTGGTGGCGTAGGCATTGGCTACAGCATACATGCAGGTATGGTAATTGTTGCCGATGGTACTGCTGATGCAGCAACAAGGTTAAAACGTGTGTTGCATAACGACCCGGCTATGGGAGTTCTGCGACACCTTGATGCTGGTTATGATATTGCAGCTGATACAGCAAGAAAACACCGTTTGAATTTGCGTGATAGACTGGCATGAGAAAAAACAGGGGAATATTATTTTTATTGACATTGGTGATGCTGGCATTCACAGCTTGTACACCAGAAAATGATAACACAGGTGATGACAGAGATAAATTTACCGGAAGCTGGACATGCCGTGATTCTAATACAACAACTGGTGTAACAGACCCACTTTATTCGGTCAGCATTTCAAAAGTTGGTGTTGATGATACAATAATGATTTCAAATTTCTACAATCTTGGCGGATCAACATTTGTAAAAGCTGTTGTCAGTGGAACAAGTGTTGTAATCCCTAATCAGTATGATGACAGTTATTTAATAAATGGATCAGGGATTTACAGTAACAGCGAAGTGAAACTCAATTATTCTGCTTCCTTAGGCAGCAATATGAGTAATATTTCTGCGAAATATTCAAGATAACTTGTCAGAGATTTTCAGGTAAATATTTTCTTTTCAGCCTAACATAGTCTGCCGTGAAATACATTCTTAAAATGGTTGCGTAATAATTGTAGGGTTTATGTTGCCATCCCCAGCCAGCCTTTTTATAAAGGTTTTCGTCAGTAAATTTGCCTTTTGAATCACGTTTGTAAACTTGCATGAGCGAATCGTTTTGCAAAATTGAAGAGTCGCGCAATATAAGTGGGTAAGGTGCTGCCTCTAATTCAACTCTGTTGCCAATGGGTTTGTAGTTAAACTCTTTTTTATAATCAGGCAATTCGGCATAGCCAACATTTTTAACAATTCTTTTATGTGCCGACTCGGAAACACTTCTTAAAATCTGACCTAATTTATCTTCAAGCATTATAATTCCCTGTTCGGTTGCAGCTTTTTTTGCATTGAATGATTGATTGTCAAAAAGCATTCCCCATAAACTGTTTTTTAATGAGGTGCTGTCATTATACGAAATAGGGAATGTTGGAATTTGGTCAGTAATGTTAACTATATTGAAACTTTTATGTGTTGCACAAAACTTACGGTTGTATTCATTTACAAATGCCTGATTACCTATCATAGGTGCTGCAAATGCATAGGTTCTGAAATTATTTTTTGCTGAAATTTCCTTGCCTTTAATATTATTGAGCCATGCAGTGGCAAGATTGGCTAAAGAACCACCCTGACTATGTCCTGTAATGATGATGTCGTAAATGCCATCATCGTTAAGTATCTTAATCCTGTCAATTAATTCTACATGCATAAATGCCAATCCTAATGAGTAGCCACTATGAACCGCAGCACTTGTGTCATCAGCAAATTGATAATTAAAATTTTCTCCCTCTAAATTTATAACTCCTTGTGCAGGAATCATGGCTGCATAAATATTTTCAAGCCAGCTTACCTGCTTGTCTGTGGAGCCTCTGAAATGAATAACCGCAGTGTGATTTTTCTTGTAGATCTGAAATTTATTATCCATGCCAAAAACTCCTGAAGTATAAACTTTACGATAATCTTTGGGAATGATGTCTTTATCACTTTTATACAAATCAATAAATGTGAAACTATTACATATAGCAATCATATCACGCATTTCGGATTTGTCTAGGCCTGTTTGTGCATTTAGTTGTGTACAAATCAGAAGCAACAGCAAAGTGAGTCGGAATTTCATTGGATATAGATTAAATTTTCGATTCGTATTGCAATGATAACATTCAAAATATTGCTAAATTGTGCAGATGCTCAAAAGTTTTTCAGAAGCACCTGTAGAAAAATAATCATTTAGTCAAACATGTTCATTTTCATTTCACAAAATGGCTGGTAGTTTTACAAAAACTATTTTGTTTGATACGTAAAAACTATACTTTTACAAACCTTTAAATTTATTATGAGTAAAATCAAATTCATACCGGTTTTGTTAACCGCATTCATCCTTAGTGTATTTAAAAGTAATGCATCTTCCGATGGCTATCAGGTAAAAATAAAGATAACACCTGTTTATAAAGATTCGCTTTATTATCTCGCAAATTACTTTGGAGACAAACAATATATTCAGGATTCTGCAAAAGCAGATGCTGCAGGAATGGTTATTTTTAAAAGTAAAGAGAAATTGCCTGGGGGTATTTATTTGTTTGTTGTTCCGGGAAAAAAGTATTTTGAACTGATAATAGATAAAGAACAAAACTTTACCATGGAAACAGACACTGCCGAGATGGTAAAGAATATGGTCGTAAAGGGCTCTGATGACAATCAGAAATTTTACAACTATCTGCGTTTTGTAATGGAAAAACAAAAGGAGGCAGAGTCATTACAATCTGCTATGCATAACGCAAAGACTCCTAAAGACAGTCTTGATGCTCTTGATAAATTAAAAGACCTTGGCAAGGTTGTAACCGATTTTAAATTAAAGTATATAGCAGATTACCCGGACTTTTTATTGAGTAAAGTTTTTAAAACCTCACAAGAACCCGAAGTGCCTGAGGCACCTTTGTTAGCCAACGGCATGAAAGATTCAACCTTTGCCTATCGTTATTATAAAGCACATTATTTAGACAATGTTGATTTTTCTGATGCACGTTTGTTGAGAACTCCTCTGTTTCATACCAAATTGGATACCTATATCAAAAAACTAGTAATGCAGGTACCTGACAGCATAAACAAAGAAGCAGATATGTTGGTGGCAAAGGCACGGGCAAATCCGGAAATTTTCAAATATGTAGTTTGGTATCTTACCAATACTTATGAGACATCTAATATTATGGGAATGGATGCCGTTTTTGTACACATGGCAAAGACCTATTATACCAAAGATCAGGCAACATGGGTTGACTCAACAACACTGTATAAAATTCAAGAACGGGTAAAAGTCCTCGAACCAATTTTGATTGGTCAAAAAGTAAAGAATTTAATTATGGAGGATTCCAGTGGTACATATCAAGCATTGTATAATATTAAAACGCCATATACAGTTTTGTTATTTTGGGATCCGGATTGCGGTCATTGTCAGAAAGTAGTTCCGGAAGTTGAGAAACTATATAATATTGTAAAAGGAAAAGGGGCAGAGGTTTATGCAATTTGTACAGAGACTGAAATGGAGAAGTGGAAAAAGTTTATTCGGGAAAAGCATTTAGATTGGATAAATGTTGCGGACCCAAAGTATCAGAATAATTTCAGATATGAATTTGATATAACAAGCACACCTCAGATTTATTTGTTAGATAGTAATAAAACAATCGTTGCAAAAAAGATAGATGTGGAGATTCTGGCAGATATTTTATCGAAGAAACTTAACATGAAAATAGAGGGTATTAAAAACCCTGAAAAACCGGCTCATTAAGAATGCTTCTCCAATATTTATATGCACGAGGAGATACATATCAGTTTACGGGAATGGATATTTTCTATTCTCTTTTTCTACTCGTGTTTATATTTTATTTTGCCAAATCCATAAGAGATAAACACATTAAGACAAATCCGTCTTATCGATATTTTTTAAGCGGAATGATGGCTAAAATTGTTGGAGGCATAATGGTGGTGTTGGTCTATACGCTTTATTATTCAGGAGGCGACACCATTTATTATTTCTTTGATTCAATGACCATGTCTAACCTGTTGTTCAAAAATTTTATTCATTTTGGTGATGTGGTGATTAATGGTTGGGAGAATTATAAATTCAGTTATTTAGATAGTACTACCGGAACATTTGTTTACTATCGTAGCCCGGAATCATTTTTTATTTCCAGGATACTTTGGCCATTTACACTTGTCGGATTGCAACAAATGATACCAACAGTAATGTTACTGGCATTAGTCTCTTTTGGAGGAGTTTGGCGTATGTATCAGATATTTATTAAAGAATTCCCGATGCTAGAACGCCCGCTTGCCTACACATTTTTCTTTTTGCCATCAGTGTTTTTTTGGGGGTCAGGAATATTAAAAGATTCGATTACCCTGAGTGCATTAGGTTATTTTTTTTACTCCTTCTACTACGTATTTATTGTACCGAAGAAGGTTTTTAAGAACCTGGTAATAGTAATTATATCTGCATGGATAATTATTTCGATAAAAGCATATATTTTTATAGGTGTTCTACCCGGTGCACTCATTTGGATTGTAAGTAAATTAACCTCTAAAATCAGGGGAGGATTTATCAGAAAAGTAACTTTTCCTTTGATAATGATTATTGTTGGGCTTTCAGGATTTTTACTTCTCAATACTTTAAGTGATGAACTTGGTAAGTTTAAAATTGACAGACTGCTGGATGAGGCAGCTGTTTCAAATGCAGATTTACAGTCGGATTATTACGGAGGTAATTCCTTTAGTATAGGAGAAATAGAGCCAACGGTTCAAAGTATGTTAATTCATATGCCTTTGGCAATCAATGCTGCATTATTCAGACCTTATATAACTGAAGCAAGAAATGTTATGATGATAGTATCAGGTTTGGAGAATCTCTTTATTTTATTATTTACCTTATATGTTCTTTATAAAGTAAAAATTTTCGGCATTTTTAAATATTTCAATAAGAATAGCCTGCTTACTTTTTCATTAATATTTAGCTTGTTTTTTGCATTTGCAGTTGGTATCTCAACAAGTAATTTTGGAAGTCTTGTACGCTACAGGATACCATTGCTGCCATTCTTTGTTTCTTCTTTAATCATAATCAGATATTTGTATGAAAAAGAAAAGGCAGAAAAACGCGAATTAAGTTATAGCTACTACAAAGCAATTACAGAATAAGCAGTTTAAATATATATTAATCTAAAAATATCTAAAAATTTCTTTTTCTAACTGAGATTTCAGGTGGGGGAATAATAATTGTTTTTAAAAAGAAGGAAGCCTGCCTAAAAGAAAATGACTAACCAAAACCGAATTCTAAGTCAGACAGGCGCTCCTTATATGTGTTTTTCATAGCTGTTCACATGGCAAAAATTCCATCATGGCTTCGGAACTATGCAGTAAGAGGATGAAATAGCCTAAAAGTTGCATAACCTTTTAAATTTTTCTCTTTGTATTACTAATTCATTGAATTGCAGTAGATAAATTATTGACAATTGTGTTCAATGAATAAGAATGTGGAAAATTAATTTTCGCGGACTGATTAAAACTATTTGTTTTTATGAAAATTACATTAAATTTACCCCGACTAAGTAAGCCACCACTAAAGCACCAAAGACTACAGATATCAGCCCATAGCGAATAACATTTAATTTTTTTTCGAATGGTATTAAAAAGTATGCTGAGTAGTATTTTTAAAAATGATTTTCAGTCCGCTTTATTACCGGAGCAGAAAATCAATGCCCTCTTTCTAAACCACCTACCTAATTTTCAATTAATCAGTCGGCCTCATGATTAAACATTTACTCACTACATGTATTTTTTTCGCAATCTCATTTAATTCATTTGCACAGAATTATTTAATGAGCAGCACCAATGTATCAACCTGTGCTGGAAATTTTTATGATAGTGGAGGCGGAGGTGCAAATTATGGCCTCAATCAAAACACTACAATGACCTTGTGTAGCAATACAGCAGGACAATGCATTAGGATTTCTTTTACTGCCTTTAATCTTGAAAATAATTTTGATTTTTTAAGAATATATAATGGACCAAATACGGCTTCACCATTAATTGGCTCTTACACCGGAACCACCAGCCCTGGTGTAGTCACAGGTACTTCCGGTTGCTTAACATTCGTTTTTACATCAGATGGATCAATAAACCATGCTGGATGGACTGCCTCAATAAGCTGTGTTACCTGTGCTGCCGGTGGTAGTTGTCTTCAGACTTGTAATGGTGGTCCTGCACCGGTGAATGATGCATGTAGCGGAGCACAAAACCTTGGTACGCTTCCGGCACCTGCAGCATGTCCTAATGGAATAGGGGCATGGGTAAATGTCAGTACAACAAACTTATGTGCAACAGCAGAAATGCCTTATACAACATTAACAGGATGTAATCCATCAGGTAATATGGCAAGTCCTGCAAGTGATGTATGGTATCGTTTAAATTTAACGGGACCTACTTTAAATGTACAGATTTCAGGTGGAATACAAACTCCAAATGTAGCACTCTACTCAGGCACTACTTGTAATAACCTTATTGGTCGTGGGTGTGCTATAGGAGCAGGGGGCATATTGAATACAACTTTTGGTGGACTTGCAGCAGGAACCTATTTTTTGCAAATAAGTGGTGGTAGTTTGACAGACCAATGTGATTTTAATCTTGCATTGCAAAACAATTTTGATTGCCAGGGTTGTGTTATTGTAAATAATCTGGTTGTGAATCCGCCACCGGTGAATGGAACTTACCAGGCCGGACAGTTGGTTAACTTTTGTTATACCATTTCCGATTACAATCAAACATCTGTTAATTGGCTACATGCTGTAGTTCCCACATTTGGTGCCGGATGGGATATGAGTACATTAACCACTGTTATGCCTGCAAACTGTTCGGGTTCAGGTGCATGGGGTTGGTATAATACTAACATTACAAGTTCTGCTACTGGTGTGATTCATGGACCCGGGTTTTATTATGAATCAGGTTTAGGAAGTCCTTTAGGTTTTATGGATGGCAATCCCGGTAATAATTTTGGAGATAACAATGCTACCAATAGCTGTAACTGGACATTTTGCTTTAGTGTAAGAACAATGCCGGCATCACAATGTACACAAGGTGCTAGTTTAAATGTCAGTATAGACACGTATGGTGATGGCGAGTCAGGCTCATGGACTTCACTAGCCTGCACAGGCGATCCGGTAACTGATTTTTTTGCTACACTTTCATGTTGTCAGCCTCCGATAGTAAACCCCAACAATCCACTTTGTGATGGTTATGTAGGAAGTGCAAACGGCATTGCTCAAGGTGCATCTCCATGGACATATATCTGGCAAAACAGCGCAGGGGGAACAATTATGCAGGTCAATAATATCAATAGTGCTCATGCAATTCCCAATCTTGCAGCAGGCAATTATTCACTGACTACTATTGATAATAATGGATGCTCATCAACTACCTATTTTTCTATCACTACACCCCCTGCAATAATTATAGCAGCCAATGCTGTAGGGACAAAATGCAATAGCAATAATGGGGCAATAAATATTTTTGCAAATGGAGGTGTCGCACCTTTGCAGTACAGTATTGATAATGGCACAACATTCAGTGCAGCATCAACATTTAACAATCTTGCAGCAGGCAGTTATACTGTTGTTGTTAAAGATGCCAATGGCTGTACATCATCACAGGTTGTGAATGTAGCCACATCAACAAGTCCTGTTATAAACAATAGTCCTGTTACTCAGGTAAGCTGCTTTGGTGGCAATAATGGAAGTATAGTTGTTAATGCATCGGGTGGAAATCCACCATTACAATTTAGTATTGATAACGGAACAACTTATCAGACTTCAAATAATTTTACCTCATTGACTGCAGGCAGTTATACTGTTGTTGTTAGTGATGTTGATGGCTGTACCTCCAGTGTAATTCTCAATGTGACACAACCAGCACAAATAAATATTTCCAATATTCAAACAACAGATGCAACCTGTGGCAACAGTAATGGTTCATTGGTTGTTACTGCAAGTGGCGGTACAGGAGTTCTGCAATACAGCACTACCGGAGGACCTCCTTATCAGGTGTCAAATACTTTTAATAATCTTGCTGCATTAAACTATAATGTTGTAGTTATTGATGCGAATGGTTGTACGCAAACACTCAATGCACAAGTAAATAATTCATCTGCACCTGTTATAAATACAGCTAATGCATCAGCACTATTATGCAATGGTGATAATAATGCTGCAATTACAATTAATGCAAGTGGCGGAACGGGTGTATTGCAATACAGTATAAACAATGGCACAACATTTCAATCAGGAAATGTTTTTAATGGATTGGCAGCAGGTACTTATAATGTTGTTGTCAGTGATGCAGCAGGTTGTCTGGTTTCAACTTCTGTGGTTATTACAGATCCTGCATTATTAAATGTGTCGGCAAACAATGTTGGCACAACATGTACACAAAGCAATGGTTCTATAACAGTAAATGGTAGCGGTGGTACAGGCACTTTACAATATGCAATGAATGGTGGTTCTTATCAAGCATCAACAAATTTTAATAGCCTTGCCGCAGGTAACTATACTGTTACTGTACAGGATGCCAATGGCTGTACTGCAAGTATATCATCAAATGTTACCGATGCACCTTCAGCAATAATTGTTAATATTAATACAACACCGGTTAGTTGTAATGGTCAATCGGATGCCACAATAGATATTGTTGCAAATTCCGGAACAGCTCCTTTAAATTATTCTATTGATAATGGACTTACCTTTCAGGTAGGAAGTTATTTCTCCGGGCTTCCTGCTGGCAGTTATAATATTGTAGTTAGTGATGCCAATGGATGTACAACTACAGGTAGTATAAATGTTGTTGAACCAACAACGTTAACTTTAAATCTTAATGCAACCAATACAACCTGCAGTCAAACTAATGGAAGTGTGAGTGCAGCTGCTAATGGCGGTACACCTGCTTATCAGTTTAGTATTGATGCTGGTGGTACATTTCAGTCAAGTGCAAGTTTTAGTGGTTTGGCAACAGGGGTTTATTCAATCGTTGTTCAGGATGCAAATGGTTGTACAGCATCGGGTAGTATAAATCTTTCAGATTTACCCGGCCCTCGTATAGACAATGTAGTTACAGTTGACATTAATTGTAATGGTGCAAATAACGGATCAGTTTCTGTCATGGCTTCAAACGGTACGGCACCTTTGCAATATTCAATTGATAACGGTACAACTTATCAGTCAGGAAATGTATTTGGAAGTCTTTCACCCGGTAATTACAATATTGTTGTACAAGATGCCAACGGATGTACTGTCACAACCACAGCAACTGTTGCAGAGCCAACAGCAATTGTGATTAGTGGCACACCCGTTACAGATGCAAATTGCAATGGAGCAAACAATGGAAGTATCACCATCAATGCAAATGGCGGAACAGGCACGTTGCAATATTCAATAGATAACGGTACGACTTATCAGTCAGGAAACAACTTCAGTAGTTTATCACCCGGTAATTACAATATTGTTGTTCAGGATGCCAACGGATGTACTGCAACAACCACAGCAACTATTGCAGAGCCAACAGCAGTTGTGATTAGTGGCACACCCGTTACAGATGTAAATTGTAATGGAGCAAACAATGGAAGTATCACAATCAATGCCAATGGTGGTACCGGTACGTTGCAATATTCAATAGATAACGGTACGACCTATCAGTCAGGAAATGTATTTGGAAGTCTTACACCCGGTAATTACAATATTGTTGTACAGGATGCCAACGGATGTACAGTCACAACCACAGCAACTATTGCAGAGCCAACAGCAGTTGTTATTAGTAGCACACCCGTTACAGATGTAAATTGCAATGGAGCAAACAATGGAAGTATTACTATGAATGCAAATGGCGGAACAGGCACGTTGCAATATTCAATTGATAACGGTACGACTTATCAGTCTGGAAATGTATTTGGAAACCTTTCACCCGGCAGTTACAATATTATTGTTCAGGATGCCAACGGATGTACAGTCACAACCACAGCAACTATTGCAGAGCCAACAGCAGTTGTTATTAGTGGCACACCCGTTACAGATGCAAATTGCAATGGAGCAAACAATGGAAGTATCACCATCAATGCAAATGGCGGAACAGGCACGTTGCAATATTCAATTGATAACGGTACGACTTATCAGTCAGGAAATGTATTTGGAAGTCTTACACCCGGTAATTACAATATTATTGTTCAGGATGCCAACGGATGTACAGTCACAACCACAGCAACTATTGCAGAGCCAACAGCAGTTGTTATTAGTGGCACACCCGTTACAGATGCAAATTGCAATGGAGCAAACAATGGAAGTATCACCATCAATGCAAATGGCGGAACAGGCACGTTGCAATATTCAATTGATAACGGTTCGACCTATCAGTCAGGAAATGTATTTGGAAACCTTTCACCCGGTAATTACAATATTGTTGTACAAGATGCCAACGGATGTACTGTCACAACCACAGCAACTGTTGCAGAGCCAACAGTAGTTGTGATTAGTGGCACACCCGTTACAGATGCAAATTGCAATGGAGCAAACAATGGAAGTATCACCATCAATGCAAATGGCGGAACAGGCACGTTGCAATATTCAATAGATAACGGTACGACTTATCAGTCAGGAAACAACTTCAGTAGTTTATCACCCGGTAATTACAATATTGTTGTTCAGGATGCCAACGGATGTACTGCAACAACCACAGCAACTATTGCAGAGCCAACAGCAGTTGTGATTAGTGGCACACCCGTTACAGATGTAAATTGTAATGGAGCAAACAATGGAAGTATCACAATCAATGCCAATGGTGGTACCGGTACGTTGCAATATTCAATAGATAACGGTACGACCTATCAGTCAGGAAATGTATTTGGAAGTCTTACACCCGGTAATTACAATATTGTTGTACAGGATGCCAACGGATGTACAGTCACAACCACAGCAACTATTGCAGAGCCAACAGCAGTTGTTATTAGTAGCACACCCGTTACAGATGTAAATTGCAATGGAGCAAACAATGGAAGTATTACTATGAATGCAAATGGCGGAACAGGCACGTTGCAATATTCAATTGATAACGGTACGACTTATCAGTCTGGAAATGTATTTGGAAACCTTTCACCCGGCAGTTACAATATTATTGTTCAGGATGCCAACGGATGTACTGTCACAACCACAGCAACTATTACAGAGCCAACAGCATTATCTTATAGCTCTGTTGTAACAGATGCAAACTGCGGCAATGCCAACGGAGGCGTAACAATTAATGCAGCAGGTGGGACATTGCCCATACAATATTCAATAGACAATGGAACAACATTTCAAAGCGGGAATAATTTTACCGGACTCTTAGCCGGAAGTTACCAAGTGCAGTTGCAAGATGCCAACGGTTGTACATTTAGTGGAGTAGTCTCTATACAGAATTTGGCTGCACCGGTAATTAATCAGGTTGTATATTCCGGATTAACTTGTAATGCATCAAACGATGGAACGATTAGTATTAATGCAAGCGGTGGGGTAGGCACATTGCAATATTCTATTGATAATGGCACGACATATTCTTCTAATTTTAATTATTCAAATCTTAGCTCAGGCAATTATTCAATAATTGTTCAGGATGGTGCAGGATGTCAGGCTACGTTTGCTGTTGTGATTACAGAACCTTCAGTTTTAATTGTTAGTCCTATTATTAGTAACACAACATGTACCTCGGCAAATGGAAGTATTGTATTAAATGCAAGTGGTGGTACTTCACCGTATTCTTACAGCATTAACAGTGGCGCTAATTTTCAATCTCAAAATAATTTCAATGCAATTGCAGCAGGGAATTACACTGTTGTAATTACTGATGACAATGGCTGTACTGTTTCGCAACCTGTAGCTGTAATTGATGCACCTGCACCAAATATTAGTAATGTTCAAAAGACTGATATTTCATGCAATGGCTCCAGTGACGGTGCATTTCAAATACTGACTAACGGTGGCACAGCACCTTTGCAATATTCTAGCGACAATGGTTTAAATTATCAGGCACTAAATAATTTCAGCAATTTACCGGCTGGAAACTATAATGTTATTGTGCAGGATGCCAATGGATGTACTGTAACTACATCTATTCAACTTATTCAACCTTCTGCAATTGTTTTAAATCAATCTGCAACACCAAGTACTTGTGGCAATAATGATGGTACTGTTACGGTAACAACAAGTGGCGGAACAGGAATATTTAATTTTAGTATTGATAATGGACTTACCTATCAGTCATCGAATGTTTTTAATCAGTTGTTTGCAGGAAATTATACTGTAACAGTACAAGATGCGAATGGTTGTACCAACACAATTGCAGTTGCGGTCAATAACCTTTCTGCACCTTCTATTCAAACTGTAACACAAACAGACATCACTTGTAATGGAGCTAATAATGGAACTATCACATTGTCTGCAAATGGCGGAACAGGTGCATTGAGTTATTCAATAAATAATGGAACAAGTTATCAGGCCAGCCCGGTATTTCAATCACTAGCTCCCGGAAATTATAATGTTGTTGTTCAGGACGGTAATGGTTGTACAGTTACATCAACTGCGACAATTGCAGAGCCGTTAGCAATTCAGATAAATGTTACCACAACTAACACGACTTGCGGAAACAATAATGGCACAATAGATGTTCTGGCAAATGGCGGAACAGGATCATTAACTTATTCTAATGATGGTGGTTCAATCAATCAGGCATCAGGTCACTTTGGTAATGTGTCAGCTGGTACATATCAGATTGTTGTTACTGATGGCAATGGTTGTACTTCAACTTCACAAATCATCGTTACAGATGCGCCATCACCGGTTATTGCCAATACGCCCTTAGTACAAATTTCGTGTAATGGTCTTAGTGATGGTGCAATTACTATTAATACACTTGGTGGTTTAGCTCCATTACAATTTTCAATTGACAATGGAATTAATTCACAACCATCCGGCCTGTTTGGTAATCTATCACCAGGAAATTATCAGATTCTGGTTACCGATGCTAATGGTTGTACTGCTACTACATCTGCTGTTTTAGTTCAACCGTTAGGAATTATGGCAAACGCTGCGACTATTAATGCCAACTGTGGCACTGCTGATGGAGCTATAACTATTGCAGCAAGTGGAGGCAGTGGGGCATTGCAATTTTCAATTGATAATGGTGTTTCGTTTCAGAGTGCTTCCTCCTTTGGATTTCTTACTGCAGGAAATTATAGTGTGATAATTCGTGATGCTAACGGATGTACCAATACAGTGACAGCTACCGTAAGCAATAATTCTGCTCCTTCAATTTCTGCTGTTAGTGCCACTGATATTACATGTTTTGGTGCAGGTAATGGTGTTATTTCTGTAAGTGCTAACGGAGGTTCTGGCACATTGCAATATTCTATAGATAATGGTGCAACATTTCAAACCTCTCAAATTTTTAATAATGTAGTTGCCGGTAATTATACAGTGGTAGTTCAGGATGCTGGCGGCTGTACTGTTACAGATGTTGTCTCTGTTACAGAGCCATCAATGCTGAATATGAGTAATACCACAAGTGGCTCGACATGCGGAATATTAAACGGTCAGATAAATATTTCAGCAAACGGAGGCACGGCTCCATTTCAGTTTTCAATTGATAGTGGCGTAACATTTCAAAGTACAGCAACTTTTTCCGGATTAACTTCAGGAACTTATCAGTTGCAAGTACAAGATGCTAACGGTTGTGTAATAAATACAACAACGCAGGTTGCTAATGCACCATCGCCACAAATCAATCAGGTTACACATACAGACTTAACTTGTTTTGGAAGTCAAAATGGTACAATATCTATTGCTTCGTCAGGTGGCGCTTCTCCCGTTATGTATTCAGTTGATGGAGGTGTACAGTTTCAAGCCGGTGCTGTATTCAGTAATTTAAATGCAGGCAGCTATCAGATATTGATACAAGATGTTAATGGATGTACAGCTACATCATCAGTGGTGGTAACAGAGCCAAGTGCAATAGCTGTAACATCAGTATCTACTGATGCCACTTGTGGTAACAGCAATGGCACATTAGCAGTAAATACTATTGGCGGTTCAGGGATACTCACTTACAGTATCGATAGCGGATTGAATTTTCAGAGTGGTAGTTTATTTCAGAACTTATTGGCTGGATCATACAATCTTGTTGTACAGGATGCCAATGGCTGTACATCTTCAGCAATTGCATTAGTTAGCAATGCATCTGCACCAGTCATTAATGCTGCACCTGTTACAAATGTATCATGCAATGGCTATAATGACGGAAGCATTGTAATTCAAGCTAGCGGTGGTTTAGGAACATTAACATATAGTATTAATGGAGGTGTTACTTCATTTCCAGGTGGAATATTTAACAATTTGATTGCAGGAAGTTATAATATAATAGTAACAGATTCTACAGGTTGTAGTGTAACGGCTGTTGCAAATATTTCTCAGCCATCGGCTATTCTTTCAAGCACATCTGTTGTAAATGCTATTTGTGGTTCGAACAATGGTGCCATAACCATAACGGCAAGTGGTGGTGTGGGAACTTTACAGTATTCAATAAATAACGGTGGAATCTTTCAGGCAGTAAACATTTTTAATAACCTTGGTGCCGGAAACTATCAGGTAGTTGTGAGTGATGCTAACGGTTGTACGATTGGCGCAGTTGCATCAATTAGCAACGCCAATGCACCTGTTATACAATCAACCAATGTTACTCATGTTAGTTGCTTTGGAGGCAACAATGGTGCAATCGTTATAAATGCTAATGGCGGAACAGGTGTTCTGCAGTATTCCATAAATAATGTTGTTACTTACTCTTTAAATAATACATACACTAATTTGCAAACGGGCAGCTATTCTATTCAGGTTATTGATGCTGCCGGATGTATTGCTACATCTAATGTTGTAATCACAGAGCCTGATGAATTGTTGTTTAATACAACTTCTACCCCTGCTACGTGTGGTAATGCCAATGGACAACTTACATTCAATGCAATTGGTGGAACAGCACCTCTACAATATTCTATGAACAATGGTTCAAGCTTTCAATCCGGTGTGAGTTTTTCAGGCTTGACAGCAGCAAACTATTCAGTTGTTATACAAGACGCAAATGGATGTTCATCAAGTGCTGTTGCAACAATTACCAATCAGGCAGGCCCATCAATTGCTACCGTTATAGCCAATGATGTAAAATGTAATGGAACAGCAAATGGTGTCATTTCTATCAGTGCAAATGGTGGTACAGGGATTTTGCAGTATTCTATCAATAATGGTTCGTCATTTCAACAAGGGAATATTTTCTCCGGATTATCAACAGGTATCTATCAGATAGTTGTTAAAGATGCAAATGGATGCAACATAACATCACAATCTATAATTAATGAACCAGATCCTATTTTGTTAACAGTTATTGAAAACGGTTCAACATGCAGTCAACCCAATGGCGGTATAAATGTTTCTGCAAGTGGAGGCACAGGAGTATTGCAATATTCTGCAAACAATGGAATATCATATCAGGCTTCATCTTCATTCATGAACCTATCAGCAGGAAGTTATACTGTAATGGTTCAGGATAGTAATGGATGTACTTCGCAAATCCCGGCAACAGTTACTGATGCACCTGCACCGGTACTTCAGAATATAGGTGTGACAAATGTTTTGTGTTATGGTAATAGTGATGGGTTAATTCAGGTTCAGACAAATGGTGGCACCGGAACATTAAACTATTCATTAAGCAATGGTGATGTTAGTTTATCAGGAATATTTGACTCACTAGGATGGGGTAACTATGTAGTATCTATTACTGATGCAAATGGTTGCTCTGTATTCGGAAATACAACAGTCACACAACCACAGCCATTGAATTTTTTCGTTAACACAACTGCATCTACCTGTGGCAATGACAATGGAATAATCACCGTGAATAATGTAACAGGTGGTACAGGTGTTTGTGTATTCTCTTTGGATAGTGGATTGACTAATCAGTCACAAAATCAGTTTGTGAATATGAGTGCCGGAAATTATTCAGTGTTGGTAACAGATTCAAATGGCTGCTCGATACAATCAAATGTTTTATTGGCAAATATTGCAGGTCCATTATTTGGTACACTAAATGTTACAGATGCATTATGTTCAGGCTCTCTGAATGGTTCTATCACTGTTAGCCCGCAAGGTGGCACAGGACCGTTTTTGTTTAGTGCAGATAGCGGATTGAATTATCAGGCAGGAAATATTTTCAGTGCATTGTCAGCAGGAAATTATAATTTGATTATACAAGATGCTAACGGATGTTTATCAGACAGTGTTGCAACAATTAATGAACCATTGCCGCTGAACTATCAGGTTGCTTCTGCAGTAGCTACCTGTGGTAGCAGTAATGGTACTATCACATTAAACGCAACAGGTGGTAGTGGAAGTTATCAGTATAGCATTAATAATGGAATAACATTTCAATCAACCGGCACATTTGGTGGTTTGATTCCTTCTGTTTATCCTGTTGTGGTTACTGATGTAAACGGATGTTTGGACAGTGGAATGGTTAGCGTTGCAGATGCGCCATCGCCAGTTTTATCATTAATGTCTGTTAATGACGCAACCTGTAACGGATATACTGACGGTGTTATTTCTGTTTCATCACAGAGTGGTACATTGCCTATTCAATACAATATAAACGGTGGCAGTTGGCAGCCGTCAGGCAACTTTAATAATTTGTCTTCAGGAAATTATTCTGTAATAGTTCAGGATGGTTTTGGTTGTACTGATACTGTTACTGCGTTAATAGCAGAACCGTTAATAATTGCATTACAGACTTCTTCAACGCCTGTATTGTGTAATGGTCAAAGTAATGGACATGCTGAAGTGACAGTAACAGGTGGTACTTCCCCATATTCTTACCAATGGAATGGAGGAGTGACAACTGCTTTTGTAAATAATATTACATCAGGAGCATACTCTGTTATTGTTACTGATGCCAACAATTGCACATCATCTGCTTCTGTAGTTGTTACTGAACCTGCTGCTCTGCAAATGACATTATTAACAACACCGGTAACCTGTTTTGGCTACAGCAATGGTGTCATTAATACAACAGCATCAGGTGGAACAGGAAATCTGCAATACTCTATCGATACCGGAGCAACTTATCAGAATGCAAATGTATTTACATCATTATCATTTGGAAGCTATGCAATACAAGTTACCGATGCAAATGGTTGTACTTTATCTGTTCCTGTTAGCGTTACACAACCTGCTGCTGTTTCACTTATGTCAAGTGCAATTGATGTAAAATGCTTTGGTGGCAATGATGGAAGTTTAACTTTGAATACAAATGGAGGAACAGTACCATATCAGTTTGTTATTAATAATGGAAATCCACAAGCAGGCGCAACGTTTAATAATCTGACAGCAGGAAATTATGTTATTTCAGTTACTGACTCTATGGGTTGTATGAAAACAATTTCAGACTCAGTAGGGCAGCCAACAGCATTAAATGCAGTTGCATCCGGACAGAATGTATTATGTAACGGACAGAGTAATGGCGCAGTTAATGTTGTTGTAACCGGAGGCGTTCAGCCTTATTTATATCAGTGGGCTGGTGGTTACACAACATCGCTTGTAAACAATTTGCCTCAAGGAAGCTATCAGGTAACGATTACAGATTTTAACGGTTGTACTATTCAATCATCAGCAAATATTGCACAGCCAACAGCAATAAATTTGGGATTAACACCTGATCCAACAATTTGTATTGGACAGTCGGCATCAGTAACTGCCAATGCAAATGGTGGTACACCTCCATATGTATATAAATGGAATACCGGACATATAGGTGCTACCTTGCAGGCTTCACCTGTTATCACAACTACTTATAATGTATTTCTAACGGATAGCAATGGCTGTAATTCGCCTTTGCGTTATGCAAATATAAATGTCAATCCTGCTTTAGCTTTGGTATTGACTGATGATGACACATTATGCGAAGGGCAAAACACTACATTAACAGCTACACCTTCCGGTGGTAATGGCGGTCCATATAGCATCACTTGGAATGGTCAAACACAACCTTCAGCTTCAATTACAGTTGCACCATTGCAAACAACCAATTATGTTGCTACGTTGACTGATGGTTGTACGGTAATGCCTGCAACAGCAAATGTTGTTGTTCTTGTTAATCCGTTGCCACAAGTAGTATTTGTTCCATTATCAACAGAGGGTTGTGTTCCGCTTACAGTTGATTTTCAGAACCTGTCATCTAACGGTGCTTCATGGCAATGGACATTTGGAGATGGAGATAAGGACACTCTATTAGATCCTTCTCACACCTATACGCAACCGGGAACTTACTCAGTTGGCCTTTACGCAGTAAGTAATGCAGGATGTGAAAACCAACTTGTTCTTGATGATGCCATTCAAGTTTATGAAAACCCACAAGCTACATTTACAAGCAACAGGATAGAAGCATCAATTCTTGATCCGTGGTTTGAATTCAGAAATCAAAGTATTGGAGCTTCCACTTATCTATGGGACTTTGGCGACCAGCGAACAACGTCAACTGAATTAAACCCGATGTATGTTTATGGCGACACCGGAACCTATCAGATTATTTTAACAGCCACCTCCGAACATCAGTGTAGTGATACTGCTTATGGCGAAGTGCATGTCAGTGGTGCTGTTACTGTTTATATTCCAAATGCATTTACACCAAACAGTGATGGTCGTAATGAATTGTTTTCTGTTTCAGGCGTAGGCTACACAGAATTGCAGATGATAATTTTTGACCGATGGGGAAATATGCTGTTTAATCAGACCTCTTCAAATCCGGGATGGGATGGCATGAATATGTTTAACAATTCAAAGTGCCAGCAAGGTGTTTATGTTTATAAAGTAATTGTAAAGAATATATTCAATAAGCAACAAGAGTTTAAAGGAACTGTTAGTTTATTGAGGTAAATACATGCGATAAAAAATAAGCCCTTCGCAAATTTTTGCGAAGGGCTTATTTTTTAACTTAAGTGTTGTTATGGCTTGGCTTTTGGCTCCATAAGTTTAAAGAATTGATCTAACTGTGGCAGAATAACAATTCTTGTTCTGCGGTTCATGGCACGTCCTTCGACTGTTGTGTTAGGTTGAAGACTAACATACTCACTGCGTCCGGCAGCGATGATGCGTGAAGGATCAACGCCATAATTTTTTTGTAAAACACGCACAACAGAAGTGGCACGTAGTACACTCAAATCCCAATTGTCTTTAATAAATGCTGTATGAATAGATTTATTATCTGTATGACCTTCAACCATAAACTGTACTTCGGGTTGTGCTTTGATTACTTCTGCAACTTTACCTAAAACCTCTTTTGCTTTTGATGTTATCTCATAACTTCCGCTTCTGAAAAGCATTTTATCAGAGATAGAAATAAACACAGCACTTCCCTCTACCTTTATTTCAACATCTTGGTCATTAACATCTTTCAATGCGCCTTTAAGATTCATTACTAATGCCATGTTCAGCGAATCTTTTCTGGACATTTCACGCTGCAGGTCCTGAATAAAAATATCTTTTGCATTGATATTTTCGAGTGATTTGCGGATGCTCTCACTTTGAGTAGTTGTCAAAACAGAAAGGTCAGATAATTGCTTTAACATTGTAGTGCTATTTGCCTTGAGGTAGGTTAGCTCCTTTTCCATTTCAGACATTTTTGCAGATTTTTTTTGTTGTTCATCCAAACAAGCACTAAGCTGATAATTTATCTTATCATAATCTGTTTTCAAAGTGTCGTATTTACTCACCTGAGTTTTGTATTTTTTCTGACTCACACATGAAGTCAACATCATTCCCCCTAAAACAAAAAATAAAAGCCCTTTTTTCATCATTTTTAAAATTAAAAGTTAAACATAATATATTAAGTACAAAAGTACCCATCAATATGGCTACAAATGTTTAAACGAGTATTAAAGTTTCAACAAAAAGAATGTAATATAATATTATCATTAATTGTTCACACATATACCAAACCTATTTGATTGATAAAAAAGCTATTAAAAATTATATTAGATAAACTTCTATTGGTACCTATTGAAATAAAATCATATATTCGTAAGCTCAAACCAATTTATACCATAAGCATGAATAGAATTTTACAATTAATGATTTTTTTTGTTTTCATAATTGGAGCAGAAAAAACAACAGCTTGTTCTGTCGCAGGAACAGTAACCTCAAACCGCGATTCAATATGTTATCAGGACACAATCACACTAACAACCACAGGCTATACCGGAACTGTATTTCAATGGCAGAGTGATAATGGTGGTGGTTGGGTAAACGAAGCCGGTACAGGTGCAACAACTGACACATATACTTTTGTTCCGGGCGAAACCAGACAATACAGAATAATAGTCACTGCAACAGGTTGTCCCGCAGATACCTCAAATATTTTAACAGTTACAGTTGGAGCAATACCTGTTCCATCCGGAACTGGTGCATCACGTTGCGGTTATGGACAACTAACCTTAACCGGAACAGGATCTGCAAGTGGTTCTTTACGCTGGTTTACTTCACCTAGTGGAGGAATCCCTATCGGTACAGGTAATTCTGTAAACGTAACAGTAGGAGCAACAACAACATTTTACTTAGAAGATAACACTTCAGGAGGAGGTGGTGGTGCCAGTCCATTGATAATTACAGAATTTGATATTAATGATTATCCATCAGGTAGTACCGGTGACGACTTGGAAATTCAAAATGTGTCATCATTGCCATTAGATGTTACCGGATGGCGTGTTGCAATAAATAATAGTTATACAGATATTAATGTAGTAAATCCAAATATTCAGACATTAAGCGGTATTATTCCTCCCGGTGGTATTTTGTCTTGGGGCGATGTAACTGCTGCAACTAGTTATTGGGGGTCTAACATACTTTGGAATTCAGGAGCATATCCATCATTTACAGGATGGGCAATAATTCTTGATAATAACAATGTTGTCAGAGATTTTGTTGCGCTAAACTGGCTTGCTGCAGATATTGCGGCAATGAATACAAATATTGGTGGAACACCTGTCACTATTCCTCCCACACTTTGGTCAGGTGATGGCGTAAATATCAGCACCGTTGGTACAAATATGGGTGTTGCACGTATTGGCAACTTAGATAATAACAGTAATACAGATTTTACTATACAAAATCTGGATATTGGTACTACCAATGCCAACTTGATAATTCCATTTCAGGGATTTGGCTGTTCAAGCCCAAGAGTTCCGGTTGTAGCAACCATCAATGCCTCTACACCGGCAACTATTAATGCTACTTCAACAGCATTATGTATGGGTCAATCATCAACTTTAACAGTGAGTAGCAGCAATAGTAATTACAGCTATACATGGACACCTGCAACAGGATTAAATACAACTACAGGAAGTACCGTAACAGCAACACCAACAGTTCCTACCACCTATTATGCAATTGCTGTTGATGGAAATTGTGGTGCAATTGATAGTGTATTTATTGATGTTGGTCCTACTTCTGTTGCCGGAACAGCCTCAGTAACTTCATCAACTTTATGTTCAGGTACTAACACAACACTAAATCTTAGCGGTTCATTGGGAAGTATTCAATGGCAATCAAATACAGGTAGTGGTTGGGTAAATATGAGCGGTGCAACAACAGCACCCTATCAGTTTGCACCGACAGTTACAGCAGATTATCAGGCAATTGTTACCAGTGGTGGTTGTCCTTCAGCAACTTCGAATATGCTTTCTGTTACGGTGATTCCTGTAACAACACCAACCACAGTGAATGATACAATTTGTGCCGGTGGAACAGCCAATCTACAGTCAAGTGGCACAGGCATTGTAAATTGGTTTACTTCGCAAACGGGTGATACGTTGGTTAATACAGGAAATACATATAGTGTTTCACTAGCCTCTACTACCACATTTTATGTTCAGACTGTTGACGGTGGAACCGTATATCATGTAGGTCCTACTGACCGTGGTATTGGCAGTCAGGCAAGCAATGCTCCAAACAACTATGGAATGCGATTTAATGTTTTACAGGAAGTAACGATTGACTCGGTTTATATTTATCCTGTTTCTGCAGGAACAGTTACTATTAACCTTGTTGATTCTACAGGTGCTAATATCTTAAATACTAAAACAGTTACAGTCCCTAATACTTTTAATATTTATCCTGTATATCTTGGATTCAGTGTTACTGGCGGAACTTCTTATAGGTTGGTAGTTGCTTCAGGAAGTGTAAATCTTTATTATAATACTTCAGGTGCAACTTATCCTTATGTAGTATCTGGTTGCCCGGTTTCGATTACAGGATATTATAACCCAAATCCAAATACGGGAGCAGCATATTATTATCTCTACAACTGGGTTATCACCAGTGGATGTAAGAGTGGTTATATCCCTGTAACAGGTGTGGTGCAAGGTCCGCCAATGCCAACCATTACGCCAAACGGTTCGCTTTTAACTTCATCAACAGCTGCAAATTATCAATGGCTGTTGAATGGTAATATTATTCCTGGAGCTAACAGTCAGACCTATCAGACCACTCAACCCGGATCATACACCGTTCAGGTTACAGATGCCACAACAGGATGTATAGTTACTTCATTACCTTTTCTCATTGTTTCTATAAGTGATCCAAATGTCATTGCTGCAGGAGTAGGTATTTATCCTAACCCATCAACAGATAGATTTTATTTGAACTTTAATGAAGCTGTCAAAGGCAATGCTTCGGTGAAGTTATTTAATGGTGTAGGGCAGTTGATTTATGTTACAGAAGTAAATAATGTAACTGGCAAAACTGTAGTGTTAGACAAAGATTTATCAAAAGGTGTCTATTTCTTACAACTGACTACGGAGAAGGGAACGTTTCAGACAAAAATTATTCGAGAATAAAAATCAAAAAGAAACCGCCACAAATGGCGGTTTCTTTTTTTAGGCTTGTGCTGTAGGGCCACCGAAATTCATCGGTATAGCTATACCATCTGTTTGTTTAATTGTGCCATGAGCCTGCTCGTATTTTGCAACATTTTCGGCCAAAGCTGTCATAAGCCTTTTGGCATGTTGAGGTGTAAGCACAATTCTTGATTTAACCTTAGCTTTCGGAACTCCGGGCATCACTTTAATAAAATCAACTACAAACTCGGAGTTTGAATGGGTTATGATGGCCAGATTGGAATAAATTCCGTCTGCAATTTCCTCGCTCAGTTCAATATTTAACTGATTCTCATTTTTATTGTCCATTGTCTCAATTTTTCTCAAAGATACGGTTAATTCGCAAGCCGCCTTATTTTAATGCCTCACTCAAAAAACCCTTTGCATAGAAATAACAATAAAAACTTCAAGATTATTTGTAGAAAGAATAAAAAATCTATCTTTGCGCCCTCTAAAAGAGGGTCCGGTAGTTCAGTTGGTTAGAATACATGCCTGTCACGCATGGGGTCGCGGGTTCGAGTCCCGTCCGGACCGCCTCTTAAAAGCCACTTCAAAATAGGAGTGGCTTTTTTTATTGATTCCTTGTTTTTTATAGGTTTATATAGGAGTAACAACGATCCTATTTTAATTAATTAGCATAAAATAAAAATATTAAAAAACAATGTATATTTATTGTAAAACAATAAATAATTATTATATTTGCAGCCTAAATAATAAATCTATCAAATATGTCAAAAACAGACAACTTCGTATTCTGGGGCCTATATATTATAGCCTGGCTCATTTTTGTAGGCTTATCTATTGAAGCAGGAGGCTTAATCGTAAACTTCTTCTTTAGTCTTTATAAGCCTGAATTTGTCCAAAATCTCTATCAAAAGTTGGATTTAGTTCAAACATATAAAGAAAGCCAACCAGCTTTTTTTAGTGTTTATAGTTTCATTCTCATGATTTCAATATTAAAAGCTGTTCTATTTTACATCGTTATCAGACTCATGCACACCATGGATAGGACAAAACCGTTCAGCACATTTGTAGCGAAACAAATTTCTCAAATTAGTTATTTCACGCTTTCAATAGGATTGTTAAGTTTTATTGGCAGACAGTTTACCAAGAATTTATTGCATCAAGGTTTTGTAACCGACAACTTGAGCCAATTTTGGGTTGACAGTGAAGCATTTATTTTAATGGGAGCAATAATTTATATCATTGCGACTATTTTCAAAAAGGGAGTAGCTATTCAAAGCGAAAACGATTTAACTGTTTAAAGTATGCCTATCATTGTAAATCTGGATGTGATGATGGCAAAGCGTAAAATCTCTCTGAATGAGCTTTCAGAAAGAGTTGATTTGACATTATCTAACCTTTCTATCCTAAAGACAGGAAAAGCAAAGGCAATTCGTTTTAGTACTTTAGAAGCTATATGTAAAGCCTTAGACTGCCAGCCGGGAGACATTTTGGAATATGTGAATGATAAAAAGAAGTTCAATGAACAGTAACATAATCCGAACCGCTAGTTAAATACTTTAATTTTTTAAGAGTATTTAGCCAGAAGGCCTCGATTTTATCTTCGAAATACGAAAGATACGATGGCAACATATATTTCAATTTTAAATGCAATAGTGTTTTTGCTCAATGCCATTTATTTATTTGGAAGAAGTAAATGAATAGTAAAAAATTGAAGTTTGCGAAAAGATGATTGTTTAAATTCCTTTTGTGTTTCGAACTAAGTTGTTTCTTTCACCGTTCCTTTATTTACTTCAAAAAGCCGGATTGATATTTTGATGTCATCAAATATTTTTTTTAATCTTTCCGGATGTGTGTCTGTAATAAAAATCTGACCAAATGTGTGACGGCTTACCAACTCCATAAGTCTTTTTGCTCTGAAGTCATCTAACTTATCAAAAATGTCATCAAGCAATAAAATGGGTTTGGTTTTTTTATGGCGAAACAAATATTCAAACTGTGCAATTTTAATAGCCATTAAAAAAGTTTTTTGTTGACCTTGAGAAGCAATTCTTTTAAGTGGATATTTCTCAAGTTTAAAAATCAATTCATCTTTATGTATGCCTGTTGATGTGTGTTGTAAGGCAATGTCCTTTTGTAAAGAAGATTTCAGCTGTGTGCTAAAATCATCTTGCTCAAGTTGTGTTTGATAGTTTATAGAAACTTCTTCGGCATGGTCTGCCAGATAATTATAAGTCTCATTAAACAATTGTATAAATTCAGCGATAAATTTTCTTCTTTCACTTTCAATTGCACAGCCATATTTTACCAGTTGTTCGTCCCACACTTCCATCATAGATGTGTCGGGCATGCGTCCATGCAATTGTTTAAGATAACTGTTTCGGTGCGTTAATGTTTTGTTGTAGCTAATAAGATTTTCGAGATAGGCCTTATCAACCTGTGAAATAACACTGTCAATAAATTTTCGTCTTTCATCACTACCTTCTGTAATCAAAATATGATCAACGGGTGCTACCATTACCACAGGAAAAAGTCCTATATGGTCACTCAGTCTTTCATACTCTTCACCGCCTCTTTTAACTTGTTTCTTAAATCCGGTTTTTACACCACAGAAAACGTGTTCTTCTTTTTCGTTATCACTAAACTTACCTTGAATGACAAATAATGATTCACCATGTTGGATATTTTGTGTGTCCGAAATATTAAAATAACTTTTCGTGAAAGAGAGATAATAAACAGCATCAATAATATTGGTCTTTCCACTACCATTAGTGCCGGTTATACAGTTTACACCGGAAGAAAAATTTAATTGTGCTTCAGTGTAGTTTTTAAAATTTACAAGAGATAGGTGGGAAAGATACACTTATTGCAGACAAATTGATTGAAGGAATTATTTTTTCAGGTATTGTTTATTCACGTCATCCCAAGATGGAAAATCATTGTAATGCCACATGGCAACTACTACGCCATTTTGTAACAGAACCAAACCCGGATTTGAACGAATAATTGTTTTTAATGCTGTACCATCACAGAAATAATAATCAAACATGTTTTGATTTTCATGGCGGAATAAATCGGTTTCAGCAGCAACTGTAGAAGTCAATCCGAAAAACTGAATTTTATTCTTACTGCATGCATCAGCCAGTTGATTTACCTTACCTTGAATTTTTGTGTTCGACTTATTCAAATCATAAGCAACCAGCATAAATGAATATTCCGGATTATTTAAAAATTCCTGAGTATGATCATTGCCGTCTGCATCAACAATAGTAAAGTCATGAATTTTGGCTTTATCGCCTTCGCGAATTACTTTGTCTGTACGATCAACAAACTCATAATTCTCTAAATCTTCAGGTAGGTTGTTCATGCCAAATTCTTTTATTGTGCCATCTTTCGCTTTATATTTGAAAACGATAACTACACTATCCGGTATTGCATTTGGTGGAGGCAACATACCTATTTTAATGTTGTTTCCTATAGCATAAGGTCTAAAATCAATTACAGGTAAATGCGCATAGGTATAATATGTAAAAATTGAACTGGCAAATAATGCAAAAATTACTACCCAACGAGTCTTTTTAAGTTCAAACAATGGTTTGACTTTATTGCGCCATACGAAGATTATCAAAATCAGTACTAAAAGTACTACATCTTTTCCAAAAGATTGCCATGGTGTAAGTTTTAAAGCATCACCAAAGCAACCGCAATCTTTCACCACATTAAAGTAAGCTGAATAAAAAGTCAGGAAGGTGAAAAATACAATCATCAGCATCAATAGCCAGGTCACTAAATTCATACGCCAGCCAACCAATGTTGCAACACCAAGAACAATTTCTGCAACACAGATAAACTGTGCCATTGCCACAGAAAATGCACTCATAAATGACATGTTGAATACTAAAAAGTATTCATCAAGTTTGTAACTGAAACCAAGCGTGTCATTGGCTTTAATAAAACCTGAAATGATGAATAAAACACCAACTAAAATTCTACAAAGTGTAACAATATATTTCATAATTTCTGTTTGTTATTAATGTCTTTTAAATCATTACAAATAATGTTGTTTTATGCTAATTGTTTTCAATAATTGATAAAAACTTTTTCACACCTGATGTCAATTGATATTTTTGCTCTGTAAATCAGCATATGCAAACATTTACTTCTATAAACTGTCATGGCAAATTAGTTAATCTGCACAAACCTCATGTTATGGGTGTATTAAACCTTACACCGGATTCTTTTTATGATGGAGGTGCATACAACAGTGAAAATGCAATTTTAACACAAGTTGCATTAATGCTGAATGAAGGTGCAACTTTTATTGACATAGGAGGCTCATCTTCCCGCCCAGGCTCTCAAATGCCTTCAGAAAAGGAGGAATGGAGTCGTATCGGAAAAGTTATTACTTTAATTAAACAGCATTTTCCGGAAGTATTAATTTCTATAGATACTGTTTATTCCAGCATTGCAAAGCGTGCAGTAGATTCAGGCGTTTGTATGATTAATGATATTTCTGCCGGTTTAATGGACAGCAGGATGATTGAAACAGTTGCTGTTCTTAAAGTACCCTATCTGATGATGCACATGAAAGGCCGTCCGGAAAGTATGCAGAATAATCCCGTTTACGATAACCTGCTGAAGGAGATAATTGATTTTTTTTCGAAGCAAATAGCGTTATGCAGAAAGGCTGCAATTACTGACATTTTAATAGATCCCGGTTTTGGCTTTGGTAAAACTTTAGAGCATAATTTTGAACTGTTAGCTAAGTTTGATTTATTAAAGATTTTTGGACTGCCTATTGTAGCAGGTGTATCAAGAAAAGGGATGATTTGGAAAACCCTTGATATTACTCCTGCTGAGGCACTAAATGGTACTACCGCTCTAAATATGGTTGCATTAATTAATGGCGCTAAAATATTAAGAGTACATGACGTTAAAGAAGCCATGCAGTGCATAAAACTTTTCAATAAACTTGATTCCGTAAGTTAATAAGGATAAGATTGAGCGTGTGAAAAAATAACTAAACCAACTCGGCAATGACAGTTACACCGCCTTTTGTTTTTTGATTAAGTTCTACATTAATTTTTGCTGTCAGCGGCAGATAAATATCAACGCGAGAGCCAAACTTAATAAAACCCATTTCAGCGCCTTGTTTTACCAAATCGTTTTCGCGAGGATAGTAAACTATTCTTTTAGCTAATGCTCCTGCAATCTGACGTAATAAAATTGTTTTGTTTGAATCTTTTTCAACAACAATGGTTGAGCGTTCGTTTTCTGTTGATGCCTTAGGATGCCATGCAACCAAATATTTTCCCTTGTGATAACGAAGGAACTTTATTTTGCCACTCATAGGGTACCAGTTGGCATGCACATTTATGGGCGACATAAAAATAGAAACCTGAATACGTTTGTCTTTATAGTATTCACTTTCTTCTGTGCGCTCAATAACTACAACTTTACCGTCAGCAGGTGCTATGACATAGTTTTCATTGCGCGTGATATTTCTTTTCGGATAGCGAAAAAACTGAAGAATAAGCAAAAAGAAAACTATGGTTACAATTAAAACTAAAACTGTTATCCAATCGTGTTCTGCACGAAAATTAAGAACAAACAAATTGATGAGAAGGACAGTGATGAGTGTCCCCCACACCCAATTTTTTCCTTCACGGTGAATAGTCATTTTTAGTTGATTGGTAAACGGTAGATTTTAATAATTACCGCGTGATTTTATTCCTAGTTCAATTTTGCCGAGTGCATAAATATATGCAGCAATGCGCATGGTTGTTTTATGTTTCACAGAAGTATTCCAAACATTATGGAATGCTTGTTTCATCCAATGATCGGCTTTGTTGTTTACTTCATCTTCGGTCATATATAAACCTGAACGGTTTTGACCCCATTCGAAATAGGATACAGTTACACCGCCACCATTTGCAAGAATATCAGGAATTACAACAGTCCCTTTTTTACTTAGAATGTGATCAGCCTCATCTGTTGTTGGTCCATTGGCACCTTCAACAATTAATTTTGCTTTAATCTTTGCTGCATTCTCATCAGTAATCTGATTTTCCATAGCACATGGCGCTAACACATCAACATTTAGTGTAAGCAACTCTTCATTAGAGATAAGTTTACCTCCCTTGAATCCTTTAATAACACCTTTATTCGAATTTCTGTACTTAATTGCCTTGTCAATATCAATACCATCAGGGTTGTAAAATGCAGCGGTATGATCAGAAATTGCTACAATTTTTAAACCTTTAGCTTCATAGTGCTTTGCTGTGATAGAGCCAACATTTCCAAAGCCTTGAACTGCAGCGCGGCATTTAGCAGGATTTAACCCCATTTTTGCCATAGCTTCCATTGTGGCAGTCATAACACCACGACCCGTAGCTTCTGATCGTCCTAAAGAACCTCCAAGATGAATAGGTTTTCCCGTAACTACACCTGGAGTAAAACCTCCTTTTAATTTACTGTATTCATCAACAATCCATGCCATTTCCTGAGGACCTGTATTCATATCAGGAGCAGGAATATCTTTATCCACGCCAAATACATCAACCATTGAGGATGTGTATGCCCTTGTTAAACGCTCTAATTCACCTTTTGACATAGTTGAAGGATCACAAGTAATTCCGCCCTTAGCACCACCATAAGGAATATCAGCAACTGCACATTTAAATGTCATCCAAGCTGCAAGTGCCATCACTTCATTTTCGTTTACATAGGTACTGTAACGAACACCACCTTTAGATGGCCCTAATGCTGTACTGTGAATAACACGAAAGCCTTCAAATACTTTTGTTTTTCCATTATCCATTTTAACCGGCATACTGCAATATACCAGTTTGCTCGGCTTTTTCATTATTTCATAAACTTCAGAGTCTAATTTCATGATTTTTGCTGCTACATCTAAGCGCTTAATCATTTCTTCGAATGGATTTTCCTCTTCGTGATTTTGTTTTGCTTTTTTACTATCAGCCATGTCTATTTAAAGATTGTTTGGGAACGCAAAAGTAGGAAAGATTTATATGTTTACAAACCTAGTTTGAAGCTTGATTCCCTTTATTCATTTTAGATGAGATTAATCAGTTTTTAGGTACCTAATGAGACTTAAGGCAGACTTAGCGATTTAATGGGGTATGATATTATGATGTATAGTCAGCAGTGCCTGGTTCTATCAGTTAAAAACTAAATTAAAATGCTATTGAATAATGTTTACTTCCGGTTCGATTTGAACTCCGAAATGGTTAAAAACAGAATCTTTAATTTTTAGTGCAAGATTATAGATCTCAGCACCGGTGGCATTACCGAAGTTCACCAGTACTAAAGCCTGATTTTTATGACACCCTGCATTGCCTTCTCTAAATCCTTTCCACCCACATTGCTCAATAAGCCATCCTGCTGCCAGTTTAATTTTGTTTCCTCCTCCTGGATAATGTGGAATATTGGGATGCTGTTGTTTAATTTTTTCAAATTCTTGTTCAGTAATTTCCGGATTCTTAAAAAAACTGCCTGCATTGCCTATTACGGCAGGGTCAGGTAATTTGCTTCTTCTTATTGCGATAACTGCATCACTTATGGCTTTAACGCTAAGTGTTTTAATACCCTGTTTTTCCAGTTCCGTTTGAATGGCGCCATATTCGGTTTTAAAATGTGGCTGTTTTTTCAGCTCCAGTATAATAGCTGTGATGATGTATTTGCCTTTTGCAGAATTTTTGAAAATACTATTTCTGTACCCGAATTGACATTCAAGATTAGAAAATACTTTTTTTTCTGCACTTTCTATTGCCATGGTTTCAACAGCAACGAGTACGTTTTTTATTTCTACCCCATAAGCACCAATATTCTGAATGGGTGCAGCTCCAGCAGATCCGGGTATAAGTGAAAGATTTTCGAGACCTCCAAGATTTTTTTCTACCGACCACATGACAACATTATGCCATATTTCGCCAGCGCCAACTCTTATCTTTACAAAAGTTTCATTCTCTTCAACAACGTCAATGCCGTTCAGGTTGTTTTTTAAAACAATGCCATCATAATCTTTAAAGAAAAGCATGTTGCTGCCACCACCCATAACCAACAGCGGCAGTACATTTTTATTCTGTTGAAGAAGAAATTTTTTTAATTCGTCTTCATTATTTATTTCAGTAAAATAACGTGCTTTTGCTTCAATGCCGAAGGTGTTTAAATTCTTTAGAGAAACATTTTCACGCATAGGCATCAGTTGATTATGAATTTGCCAATAGCAATAACTTCGTTAGCCGAAATGATTTTTACATAATACATACCCGGAATCAAACCTTGATTTTGTATGCTGTAGGTCTGTTTCTCTCCGTTATTGCCAATATGGTTATAAGGCATATTAACTAATCTTCCTGCTACATCATAAAAGTATAGTTTAAAATCTTTCATTTCTGCTGTTGTAATACTCAAAAAAGCCCTGTCAGAAAATGGATTAGGAAAAATTTTAATTTCTTTTATTTCAGGAGAAAGGCTATTAATGGCAGTAGCTTCATCAACAAAAACACTATCGCATTGCATGCAGTTGTTGAAGTCCTGTGCACAAAATAAATAGTAACCCATGCCCAGATTGGTTGCAACCGAATCAGCAATGCCTAATGCAGGATACAGATAATCATACGGTGGAGTACCACCTGTTGCAGTTGCTACAATGCTGCCATCAGTACAACCGGGGCATGAGGCATCGGTTACAACAAAGCTAATTACCACAGGATCGGGTTCTACAAAAGTAAAAGAGTCAACTGCTGCACACAGGTTGGCATCAGTAACAGTAACAGTATAAGTGCCTGCACAGACGTTTAAAATGGAATCAAACGTTACACCATTCGACCATAAATAAGTATAACCCGGGGTGCCTCCGGAAGGTAGGGCACGAACAAAGCCGTCACAGTTACCATTACAAGCTATGCCTAGAAAATTATTTCCAATAAATATTGGTGCAGGTTCAAAAATTAAAACTGAATCGGAGACAGAACAATTGTTAGTATCTGTAATTGTATAGGTCGTGTAGCCAAAGCACAGATTGGTATTGGTAGAATCTGTTTGAGGAGGCACAGTATTCCATAAATAAGTCAAAGTTCCATTGCCGGTTGCCGTGATGGTAGAAATACCATTACAAAGATTAGCGCAAGTCGCATCGGTATGCGATGCAGAATAAGTTATAGTGGGTGGGTCAACAATCATAACAGAGTCGGTGCCTGTACAGCCTGCAGAATCTGTTATTGTGATGTAATATACACCGGCACATAAACTGTCAATAGAAAGAGAGGTTGTATCGCCTGTTGACCATTGCCATTGAAATGGTGCCACACCTGATGGATTTATAGAAGCTAATCCGTTACATTGTCCTGCACAGGTTGGTGCTATTGTGCTTGGATTTAATAAAACAGGCTGGCTGATAATTTGTACAGAGTCAGTTACAATACATCCAATACTGTCTGTGATGCTTACCGTATAAAGACCCTGACAAAGTGAATCTATTGAAGCTATTGTGTCACCGGTTGACCATATATAGCTTGTTGGATTAATACCTGTAATAGCGGCACTTACTGCGCCAGTGCACACACCGTTACAACCTGCAAATAATGTTGTGAAAGTAATTGGAAGGGGAGGAGCCGGGTTAAGTGAAATGGAGTCTGTTACAGAACAGCCAATGCTGTCACTAATGGTTATGTAATAAACACCAGTACAAAGTGAATCAATAGTGCTTATTGAATCACCGTTTGACCATTGAAAAATAAATGGTGCAGTTCCTGTAGATGTTGCAGTAAGTAAACCATTACATGAGCTGATACATGCAGGCTGTTGTGCTGTAAAAGAAATCTGATTGGCCACAGGTTCTTGAATCACAACGGAGTCTGTTACAGCACAAAGATTACTGTCAGTAACAGTAACAAAATATGTTCCTGCACACAAATTTGTTGCAGTATCTGTTGTTTGAATAGGTGTAGTATTCCACAAATAAGTAAATGGTGCATTTCCGCTCGAAACAACAGATACAGAACCATTACAACTTCCAAAACATGTTGTCGCATTAGTACTGAATTGTAATGTTGCAGCAGCAGGATTAACAATTTCTATTGAGTCAGTTGCCATGCAGCCCGTACTGTCAGTAACGGTAACGTAATAAACACCTGCACAAAGTCCCGTTGCTGTATCGGTTTGTTGTGCAGGAATGGTGTTCCATAAATATTGAAAAGGGGGATTCCCTGTTGATACTACTGCGGCAATTCCATCACAGTTATTGTAGCATGTAGGGTTTGATGAAGTCAGCGTAAGTGTGTTTGGTGCAGGGTTGGTTATAACAACAGAGTCCGTTACCGTACAGCCTGCAGAGTCAATAAGTGTAACAGAATAAACACCTTCGCAAAGTCCGGTGGCAGTTTGTGTCGTTTGGGCAGGAATAGTATTCCAATTGTAGCTTATAGTACCTTGTCCGTTGTTTGATGCCAATGCATTGCCATCACACAATCCAAAACATGTTGGGTTGTTTGATGAAAAGCTAATTGCAAACTGTGCCGGCTCTGTAATAGTTACAGGTTGTGTAATGCTGCAACCGATATTATCGGTAATTGTTACGGAGTAATTTCCTGCGCAAAGGTTTGTTGCTGTGGAATCAGTTTGAGCAGGAGTTGTTGACCATTGGTAGGTAAAGGGAGCATTTCCTGTTGCGGTGACTGTTGCCGTTCCATTACATTGATTAAAACAAGAAGTTTGTGTGGTAGCGATGATGGAATTTGTTAAACAGGTTGTTCTGTATTTAGCAATGTAGGTTGCAGGATTTCCTCCTGCCATTGTGAAAGCACCTCCAACGTGCATCTCATTACCATAATTCAATAATGCATCAACCTGATTGTTTGTTCCACCACTGAGGTTAGTCCATGTGGTACCATCAAAAGCTGCAATATTTGAAGCCGCGTTGCCATCTGCAAGAGAAAAATTACCACCTACATAGAGTGTATTGAATAAATATCCAAGGGCTTTAACTTTAGCTTGTCCACCGGATATACCTCCGGGAATTGCTAACCATGCAGCACCATTCCATTTAGCTACACTATTTGACGAAATTCCACCTGCAGAAGTAAAAGTACCACCACAAATCAATTCACCGTTTATTTCTTTAAAAGCAGAAATACGCATAGATAAACCACTCACACCACCATTTAAGTCAAACCAATTGGTGCCATTCCATCGGGCAATACCACTCACAGTTACACCACCAGCCACACCAAACTGCCCACCGGCAATTAAATCGCCATTGTAAAATGTCAATGCTTCAACATAGTTTGAACCACTGCCAATACCTGAGCCTAATGCAGCCCATGTAGTGCCATTCCATTTTGCAATTCGCTCAGCACTTATACCACCTGCATCAGTAAAAATACCACCTGCATAAATGTTTCCATTATTATCTCCGGTAAGTGCATAAATCTCATTATTGCAGCCTGTACCTAACGGTTGCCATTGTGTGCCGTCCCATTTTGCAATACGGGTTATCGGATTTATTCCTGAAGATAAAAACGAGCCTGCAGCATAAAGGGTATTATTGCTATGGTCATAATATAGCGCGAAAACATTACTGTCAAATCCATTGCCGATAGCTGTATAGGATGTTCCATTCCATGCTGCTACCCGAATGGCAGTTACACCGCTGGCATCTGTAAATCTTCCTCCGATATAGAGAATGTTATTGACAGTATCTTTGGTCATAGCATAAACATTATTGTCCACTCCTGAACCAACAGGTAACCAAAATTGTGCTTGTGCATTTTGCGATGTGCAAATAAAAAGGTAAGTGATAAAACTTAAAAAAGTTAAATAGTGATGAATTCTTCTTCTCATGATTCTCCTTAAATTTATTTTAAATGAAAAATTATTGTGTAATAAGTTCTTTAATAATGATGGTCATCTTCTGTTCTGCTGCATTGGCAACTTTCAAAACTTCTTCGTGAGTGATAAATTCAGGTTCATCACTTCCTCCCAGGTCAGTAATAATGGAGATGGCAAAAACAGGCAGGTTCATGTGACGTGCAACAATGTTTTCAGGTACTGTTGACATGCCCACACAATCGGCACCGATGTATTTAATGTATTTGTATTCTGCCCGTGTTTCAAACGTTGGTCCTGTAACCGCAGCATAAACTCCTGTGTGGCAGGTAAAGCCATGTTTGTCTGCAATGGCTTTTGCAGCTTTAATCATTGTTTTGTCATAAGGTTCACCCATGTCAGGAAAACGTGGGCCTAAATCATCATTGTTAGGTCCAATCAATGGGTTGGTACCCATCAGATTTATATGATCATCCAATATCATCAAATCGCCTACTTTATATTTTGGATTAACACCGCCACTTGCGTTGGATAGAATAATATTTTTTATTCCAAGAAATTTCATCACTCTGACAGGCATTGCTACTTCCTGCATGGAGTATCCTTCATAAAAATGGAAACGCCCTTGCATAGCTACTACCTTTACTCCGTTTAATGTCCCGAAAATAAGTTTGTTGCCATGACCTTTTACTGTTGAAACCGGAAAGCCCGGAATGTCGGCATAGTTTAATTCTTTTTCAATTTCAATTTCTTTTACTAATCCTCCAAGACCCGATCCTAAAATAATTCCTGTCTTCGGAGTAAAGCCTGTGGTTTTGCTGATAAACTCAGCTGTTGCTTTGATTTTTTCCAACATACGATTTTACTATATCTAAAAATTTTATTTCGTTTTCATTGATTACAACTGTAACAGGAATTGAATATACCGGAAGATTCAAAATGAGTGGTTTTATTTCACTGCTGTTGAATTTTACAGCATCTTTTTCTGTAACGACAATTATTTTTTTTTCAGAGGCTAAATTATTAAAAACTACAGTGATGTTTTTAAAATCTTTTGCACAATAATTATGGTGGTCTTTAAAGGTTAACACTATGGTTTTTCTGCTATGAGCACTCAGAAAATGGAGAAGATTTTTATTGGAAGCAATTCCCGTTATTAACAAAATTTCATACGCTGACAATTCTGATAAGTTTAGTTTTTTATCACTATTAAGTGATTGAAGATTTCCATATTGAAACGAACTGAAAAAAACAGGTTTTGCAGGTAGTTGACTGATGATTGACTTTTTTTGTTCTGTTGTTATTGTTGATGGGCATTTGGTAACAATAATCACATCTGCTCTTGATGATGATAATACAGGTTCGCGAAGATTTCCTGCAGGTAATAAATAATCATTAATAAATAGGTCGTTAAATTGTGTAAGTAGCAGATTCAGCCCGGCTTTTACACTACGATGTTGAAATGCATCATCAAGCAAGACTACTTCTGTCTGCGGATAATGTTCTAAAAGATAATCAATGCCTTCACTTCTTTTTTCACTAACAATGAAAGGCACAGATTGAAATTTGCGTTTAATCTGTAATGGTTCATCACCGGTTTCTTTTGCTTCACTGTTTATTTGCACTTCGGCAATGCCTTTAGTGTTACGACCATAACCGCGAGAAACAACAGCTGTTTTGAAATTACTCAACACAGAAAGCAAATATTCTGTATGAGGTGTTTTGCCTGTACCTCCTGTGTTGAGGTTACCAATACATATTACAGGAAGATTTACAGTACGGCTTTTAAGAAGCCCGATGTCGAATAGAAAATTACGCAACAAAACAACCATTCCGTACAGCCACGAAAAAGGAAGGAGTAAAATGCGCAACGACTTCATTGAACAAAGGTATTGATAGAAAAGAATTTATTAAAAATAAGAAAGCCTACCCGATTAAAGGATAGGCTTCTTGATATTGTAAAATATTATTACGCTTGTGCTACAGGTGTAACGTAAACGTATGATTTGTTATCAGTTTTTTTCTTGAAAACAACTTTACCATCAACCAATGCAAAAAGGGTATGATCTTTTCCCATACCTACACCTTCACCTGCATTGTGTTTGGTGCCACGTTGACGTACAATGATGTTGCCTGCAATAGCATGTTGCCCACCATATATTTTAATTCCGAGACGTTTACTGTGCGACTCGCGGTTGTTCTTTACTTTACCTTCGCCTTTTTTATGTGCCATGACTAAAAATGTTTAGTTTATTATGCGTTAATGGAATTGATTTCAATTTTACTCATATACTGACGATGACCATTCATCTTCTTGTATCCTTTTCTTCTTTTTTTCTTAAACACCAGTACTTTGTCACCTTTTACATGGCTGATGATTTTTGCAGATACACTTGCATTGGATAATGAAGGCTTACCAACTTTTATGCTGCCACCATTATCAACCAATAAAACATCGTTGAATTTTACTTCTTCGCCCTCTGCACCTTCTAAACGGTGTACAAATATTTGCTGCTTTTCTTCAACCTTAAACTGTTGTCCTAATATGTTTACTATTGCGTACATGATTAATGTGTTTTTTTACAAACGGACGGCAAAAGTAGTTTTTTTTACTATATTTTCAAATCCTTTGTTAAATTTATTTTCAACTTCAAATATTTGCTTAATCTGTCAAAGATTGAGCCTGATTTCTTTAGTTAAGTCGATTAAATAAAGTTGATTATCAATATAATACAAAATTTTACTCTCCTGTTTTGATTAATTTTATACTTGATATTGCGCCTTTATCAGACACTAATTTGACAAGGTAAACACCTTTTTTGAAGTTCTTTCCGATTAAAATCTTCTCATTTTTTTGAACTTTCAGCGTTTCAACCATTTTGCCGGTAATATCTGTAATGCTTAAAGTGCCACCGTTTTCGCCAATGGATAGTATAGATTCATTGTCAAATGGATTAGGACTGGATGCCAAACTGTTTGCAGCCAAATTTAATGATGGTATGCCAACAGTTCCGGTAACTTCAAATTTATCAAAACCACCTTCAACCACGTGCCCTGTCATTGCCTGATCGGCAGTGTAAACACTAATTTGCATGGTGCTGGTAACAGGAATCAGTCCGTTTAAATTGAATGATTGTGGTACCCAGCTTCCCATGCCGGGAGTTGAAGCACGAACTGTTTCCAAAACAACATTAGTAGTGCCATTTGAAATGCGAATTATCAAAGTGTCATTGGGGTTTGAATTTCCACCGGCATTATAAAACCAACGTGAATAATTTACTGTTGGATTAGTAAGATAGGTTGGGTCAAAAACCGGAGATGTCAATAAAGTATAACCATCATCAACATCGTTAGAGCCCGATGAAGATGCATTTGGATTGTTATCGGTAATATAAGCCTGATTCAGACAATCTGTTTGATCATCGGCATCAGGGTTGGCAAAGCCTGGTCCAAATACAGCGGGTGTTCCATGCGGTACACCTCTTTCCCAGAGATTTTGTGTAGTGCCTGTTATTGTCCATCCGAAATCAAATGAAAAGTCATCATAATAACCTTTATACAAAGTAATAACCAATGGTGCAGGGTTAAGCATGATGTTTGAGTTGAAACAAGTGGTACGATGTCCCCAGCTTCCGGCTACAACCTGATAGTTACCAATTACCATTGAAGGAATAGTAAAATTGCCTAAGGCATCGGCAGTAGTATTATACTCCAATGCACTATCCTGAATTGTAACCATTGCATTAGGTATTGGATTTCCTGTTATGGCTTCAACTACCTGTCCACTTAGTGATGTTGATGCAAGTGGCGACAACTGAACATCAAGTTGTGTTACATTTCCATTGGTGAGAGAAACACCGTTAATTGTTTTGGTAAAGTAACCTGCTGCAGAAACTTCAACATTATAACTACCTGCATTTGCTGTTCCGGTTTTATATTCTCCGTTTGCTTTTGTGTTTTTGGTGATGTTTGTGGTAAGAACTTTTACCGTTGCATTAAAAATGGGGTTGCCTGTAACTGAATCGGTCACAACACCTTCAAGATAACAGGCACGCTGATAAGTAGGTCCTAAAACAAACAAGCCATTATTAATGTCAGAAACAACTAAATTACCTGAGGGTAAATATGGATAAACTCCCCAGTCGCCACTAAAACCATCGCCTGCACCTTGTGTATAGGTGTCATACCATCCAACGTTAACCATGTTTTGCGGACGTGTAACATCTGTAATAACTACACCATCTTTATACCATGAAGTAACAGCATAATCAGCACCATTTTTTTGAATGATGTGTGTATTGTGTACGATAGATCCAGAGCCCGGAGTAATTTGTATTCTGTCCATTTCAATAATGTTGGCAGGATTAGAAATATCATAAGCTGTCAGATAAGAATCAGAAACTTCATCGGTAGTAAACAAATACTGACTATTGGTGGACAGCCATGCATTGTGAGTAAACTGTCCGGGAGTTACTTTAATGCCTAGTGGTATGGGGTTGGCCTTATTGGTAATATCATAAATTGTAAAATCACCGTTGTAAATGTGACAACCAAAATAATAATTCCCTCTGGCAAAGCCATCATGCACATAGGCACCAGGGGTATGGCCAACATAATTAGGACTTAAAGGGTTTGTGCCAATGTCGGCAATGATTGTTGCACCCTGAAATAAATTTGAACCATGCAGATAAACATAGCCATCTTCAATATGCAGGGAGTGAATATTATCCAACTGACCACTGATGGCTCCATTACCTGTCCAGTCAATAGCAGGTGCTGCATTAGGAAGTTGAGAGAGGTCAACAATTTGCAGTCCGCCACCTCCTTCGGTAGTTACATAAGCATAATGGTCGTAGGTTTTTACTTCACGCCACTGTGACTGTGGTCCGGGAACTAAAACTACTTCAGTTGGGTTTGCAGGATTGCTGACATCCACAATAGAGAGTCCGGATTCTGATCCTACAAGCGCATATTCTTCACCCGATGGCGATACCCATCCGCCAATATTAGCAAGGTCGTCATTAGGGTAAGGCAATGTGCCGAGTAAAGAAATATTGAAATTTTGTGCATTAACTGCTGTGGTAAAACCTACAGCAAATAGAAGTGTGAAGAATTTTTTCATGTTTATTTTTGAAAAGACCGACAAAGCTATTAAAATAGCCATTCAAAGGGTTGAATGGTAACATTATCTTAAACTTTAGTTAACAGATGAAAATGTTAGGGTACAGATGAGTAAAATTAGAGGAGACCTTAAAAGTTAAAGTCAATATTGCTTAAACCCGGGTGCACAACTCAGGTTAAATACCAAACTTTTTCCAACTCATTCACAAAGTCTAAATGTTATTGCAAGCAGACACAAAGAAGAGCATTTGATGCTATTGAAGCATTATTTTTTTTGTCGTTATATTTTTCTCTGATTGCAACCTGACAAAATAAACACCTTTGCTTAGACCCGATAGGTTGAATGAATATGCAGAGAGTTGTTCTGAAGTGTTGAAATAGTAAGTTTTTAATGTTTCACCACTTATGTTGTGTATGGAACATACCGTATTACCAAATTTATTTTCAGGAACCAGATAAAAGAATCCGCTGGCGGGGTTTGGATAAATATCAAAGTTTAAACTAAGTTCAGATTCCGGATTATGGCTTTGAACACCTAACACTAAGGGTAAATTACTATAACGAATCAAATAACCACCGATGCGATAAGAAGGATTGTAGCCATCATTACAATTGGCACAGGTAACTCCCGACACACATGCCGGGTTGTTGGGATGACAGATATCCTGATAGCTGGTTTGGAAAATATATTCGAAGTTAAAAGGTGCTTGCGATAAATAGGGGGTTAAATCATAGAAGTAAGGTTTGGGAATTGTTCCTGGGCACCATCCTGCGCGGTTGTATTGCCAGGTGCCTTGCTGTCCTGTACAGCCATCAGGGTTGGGGTTGCAGTCTGTCCATAAATCCTGAGTAAATGTGGCTACATTGTTTATTTTTAAATCGTGAATAGCATGGTAGAACTCAGCTGCATTACCTGTATTGTTGCTACCCCAGCCATGTCCGGTGGTTACTAATCTGAACGTAGCCTTTGATACATTAGAATAGGGTTTTATGACAACAGTATCCATAGGTTGTAAATTGAGTGGGTTGCCAAAGTTGTAGTTGCCTTTCCAAAGTTGTTCAATGGTTGAGTATAGATATGCAGGCGGTGAAGCGTAATAATCAAAGTCAAGATTTATTTGCCATCCTCCTGTTCCCCAGGTTTCAATGTACATACGCAGTTCAATTTCGCCTTGTAATACCGATGCGTAATCGGTAACATCAATCTGATGGTTGCAGGCTACACGATAGGGTGTTATATAACGAAACAACTCCATCCATTCACCATTAGGGGCCTTAAATTCTACCCATGCTAAACGATCCCAGTCATCGCAGCCTCCGGGCACTGCAGGGCAGCTGATGTACAGGTTGGCAACAATGCTATCATATACGCCTACTGATTGTGGCAGCGTATAGGTGCCATAAAACCATTGCGAGCCAATGGTGCCCATATCAATGACACCGTTGGTGATGGTTTGTGCATTTTGTGTTGCGAAAGTATTGGTGACATTCAGGTTAATGGTATCCACATCGGTGTTTCCGTTGTTGCCTGTTGCAGTAACGTAAATGGTGTAGTTGCCATAGGCAGGGGGCGTCCACCATGCCTGATAGTCGCCATCGTTGTAAATGGTGTTTAAGACTACTCCGTTGATATTGTATTCTACCGAGGCAATGGATAATAAAGTAGGTTCGGCAATGCTGGCGTTGGTGTGCAGCAGATAGGGGTAAAGTTGCGGCATTTCCAAGTCATAATCACCGGTAAGTTTGCTGCTTACAGTTGGAAAGTAGGTAGTTAAATCAATCACATCAAAAGATAGTTGTGCATTAGCGGGATAGTATAAGGCATTTCCAGCCTGATAGGCTTGCACCATTACAGTGCCTGTTGCGCCTGTCAAAGTCAGTGTATCACCATTGATTGTTGCCGGACCTGATACAATAGAGTAGGTGATAGGCAGTCCTGATGTTGTGGTGCCTGTTAAAGTAATTGGTGTTGAAACCGTAGATTGCTTAGGCACCGGATTTAGTGAAATAATTTGATTGTTTTGACCGGTAGCACCGCAGCTCAAATCCTGAAATACGTTGAGTTCTGCACACATCACATGAATGCCGGAATAGCTTGAGTCGAAAACTAACCTGATGTACTGTGCATTAACGGCACCAAAATAGATTGCAGCCGTCTGTTGTACACCGCTTGTAGGATTTGGATAAATTAAAACACCGGCAGCTTGTGGACTACCCCATGTGATGCTATCGTTACTCAGATAAACATGAAAATTTTTTACTCTTCCACCGGTGTTGTTGTCACGTGTTAAAAAACTAAAACCATTAACAGGATAAACAGCACCTAGGTTGATTTGAATTTCATGAGGATATGGAGTAGTTATTCCCTGCCATTTGGTATGCCAGAAGGTAGCAGTGTCGTTGTCAATACAATGTGTGGCATGACCATTATTAGGTCCTTCGCCTACAAGTTCTTCGCTGTCTACATAGCTTACTGTCCATTGAGTTTTAGCAATGGCTGTAGTGTCGCAGGCTTGCGAAAAATTTAATGCAAAAACACCGATAAGAAGCAGGTATATTTTTTTCATTATTTAATTTTATTGATTATTTTTTTTCGATAATTATCGACAGCAAATGTAATGATTATAGATAAGTAATTGAGCCTATCCATTCAACTTCATCAAACAACTAAACATGGTGTCGGATTGATATTTGTATCCATGGAAAAGTGTTTGCTCCACAATATTAAGGTTACATTGTTTTGCAATGTATTTAACGTTTTCTTCGTTTTCATCAGCAAAAGCAGAGCAAGTTAAGTACAGAAACATGCCATTATTATTTAAATGCTTGGTTGCATTTTTAGCAATGGTCAGTTGAAGGTCGGTATAGTCCTTAATTTTTTTCTTATCAAAATTCCAAAAGTTTTCAGGAGTGCGACTCCAGGTACCAGAACCACTGCATGGCACATCAGCAATAATTACATTAAATTTTTCACCGAGGTTTAATTCAGCCGTAAGGTCTGCTTGCAGTGTTTTATAGTTTCTGAATGCAGTTTTATTTAATCTTGCTTCTGCATTTTGAAGTGAAGAGGTGCGTAAGTCGGTCAGAAGAAACGAAGCTTTTGGAAAACGGTCGGCTAATAGCAATGTTTTGCCACCTGATCCACTGCAGCAATCCCACATACGTTGTCCGCAGTTACCGGGCAGCAGCGAAAGTGTTTGTTGCGATGATAAATCCTGTATTTCAAAACATCCTTTCGTATAGGATTCAAGGGTAGTTAGTGCTGTGGCAGGGGCAAAACCCAATGCATTACTTATGCTTTTTACTGGGGTAATTTCTTTTAGCTTCAATTCATCTAATACAGATTTTCCAAAACCATTGCGTATTCTTATCCACACTAATGGTTGTAGAAACAAAGATTCAGTAAATAACTTTTTATCAATTTCTTCAGGCAGTAAATCTAAAAACAGAAACGCTTCATCAGGAGTTATGCCTCCTTGTTGTTGAACAAACCCCAGTCTTTCCGAGAGGCAATTGTAGTCATTTTTTGAAATCCGGTATTTTTCAAATAAATATTCGCTTAATAAATTTGTTTCATTGGTAATAAAAAAGCTCAATGCCAATTGTTCTTCAAAACTTTTGTTTGGCATAAGCAAAGCACAGCGATAGTAGGCATAGCATCCCGATGAAATTATTTTTCTGTCGCGGCTGCCAAGTTGTTTGTGCTGCCTGAAATAGTTTTTCAGATAGTGATGCAGAGGTACAGAAAAATCAAAACCGGCAATGATGCCGGTTATATGATTAAGTAATGTTTGTTGACGCATGAATCAGATTTCCATTTTCATCTGCACTTTTTGTGTGGGCGTTTTTACCTGTTCGGTATTGCTTTTTTCTTTTGTAAATTCAAAAAGCTCAGGTTCACTTTCCTTGTCGTTTTTTTTTGAAGGCTCAGCGCTTTTCATTGCAGATGATTCAGATCTTCCTTTGCTTACTTCAGAGATTTTGTGAACAGGAAATTTGGTGAGAATATTGCCAACAGCAGAACGGTTTTTTATCAACATCTCATTAAAGTTTACATTAAATATCGTATTCTTTAATTTAGGTCGTGGCTTTAGCACTATCTGAATGGTTGGGGCATTGTCTGTTCCGGAAATACTTAGATAGATAATCTTAGAGTTCTCAGTTCCTTTGGTCAAATCATATATTTTTTCACGTGTGATGCCGCCAATAGTAAAACGTTTGATAAACAAATCACCTCGTGGGCCGTCTCTGTACACCATATTGTAAACGGTATTTTCATCATTCTTCTCAAACACTTTTATGAAGCGAATGTCTTTACCGTAATAGCTCTTATCCGATATCCGATTCACTACAAACTTACCATCACCTGTAATAGCAAGTACATCATCTATATCTGAACATTCACAAACAAGTTCATCTTTTTTCAAACCAAATCCTGCAAATCCTTCTTCACGGTTTACGTATAACTTGGCATTATTGATAACTACTTTTCTTACTTCAATCTGCTCAAATCCTTCTTCGCTGATAACGGTTTTTCGCTCTTTACCTTTACCATATTTTTTAAGTAACTCTTTAAAATAAGCAATAGCAAAAGGTATCAGATTTTTAAGATTATCTTTTACAACTTTTATTTTATCGTTAAGGGCTTTAATATGTTCGTCAGCTTTCTTAGCATCAAATTTCGAAATGCGTTTTATTTTTATTTCTGTAAGCTTTACAATATCATCCTGAGTGACTTCACGTTTTAAAAGTTTTTTAAATGGATTTAATCCTTTGTCAATGGCCTGAATTACGGCTTCCCATGTTTCGCATTCTTCAATTTTACGATAAATACGGTTTTCGATAAATATTTTTTCAAGAGAAGAAAAATGCCAGTCTTCCATTAACTCACTTAACTCAATTTCCAACTCACGTTTCAATAATTCCAATGTATTGTAAGTTGATTCTTTCAGAATGTCATTTACATTCAGAAATTCTGGTTTACCATCTCGGATAACACAGGAGTTGGGAGCTATGCTTAGTTCACAATCTGTAAATGCATAAAGTGCTTCTTTCGTTTTTTCAATATCCTCGCTGGAGTCAGGATGCAGATAAATTGCAATTTCAACTTCTGCTGCAGTGTTGTCTTCAACCTTTTTAACCTTTATTTTTCCTTTGTCGTTAGCAGAAAGTATTGAGTCAATGAGTGAAGATGTTGTGGTGCCGAATGGAATCTGTTTAATCAGCAGTGTTTTTTTATCCTTCTGTTCGATGACTGCACGCACCTTAATGCGTCCGCCACGCAATCCTTCATTATAGTTTTTGAAATCTGCAATACCTCCGGTAGCAAAATCGGGTAGAATATTTGTTTTTTTATTGCGTAAAATATCAATAGAGCCTTGTATCAGTTCACAAAAATTATGAGGTAATATTTTACAGGCCAGACCAACAGCAATGCCTTCAATACCCGAAGCTAATAATAATGGAAATTTTACAGGCAAAGAAACAGGCTCCTTATTTCTGCCATCGTATGAAAGCTGCCAAACGGTAGTTTTAGGATTGTAAACCACATCGAGTGCAAACTTTGATAAACGTGCTTCAATATAACGTGAGGCCGCAGCAGCATCGCCCGTGTAAATATTTCCCCAGTTACCCTGCATATCAATCAGCAAATCGCGTTGACCAATCTGAATCAGTGCATCACCAATTGAAGCATCTCCATGGGGATGATATTTCATGGTGTTACCAATAATGTTAGCTACTTTATTGTATCTGCCATCTTCCATTTCCCACATGCTGTGCAGGATTCTGCGCTGAACGGGTTTTAATCCGTCATCGAGATAGGGGACAGCTCTTTCGAGGATTACATACGAAGCATAATCTAAGAACCAGGTCTGATACATATTTGAAATATGTGTAGCAGGTTGTTCGACTATGGAGTTAACGGAAGTTTTTACAGGTTTAATATCTTTTTTGCTCATTAGTTACTTTTTTGTGTCGGGTGACAATGAAATAAATCGTTTAAATTTCAATTATGCTTCTGCAATTTCAGGTTCTAATTCTTCTTCAAGTTTAAGGTTGCGGATAATAAAATCTTGTCTGTCGGGTGTGTTTTTGCCCATGTAATATTCTAATAAATGCTGAACGGAGCCTTCGCCTTCAATACGCACAGGCTCGAGGCGCATTTTACGACCTATGAAATTTTTAAATTCATCAGGTGAAATTTCTCCAAGACCTTTGAAACGCGTAATCTCAGGTTTGCTACCTAGTTTTTCTATTGCAGCAACACGCTCTTGCTCACTGTAGCAATAAATGGTTTCTTTTTTATTTCTCACTCTGAAAAGTGGTGTTTGTAAAATATACACGTGGTTATTTTTTACCAATTCAGGAAAAAATTGTAAGAAAAAAGTCAGGAGCAACAGTCTGATATGCATTCCGTCAACATCGGCATCGGTAGCTATTACAATACGGTTGTAGCGTAACTCTTCAAGCCCGTCTTCAATGTTTAATGCATTTTGCATCAGATTAAACTCTTCGTTTTCGTAAACAATTTTTTTGGTGAGACCGAAGCAGTTCAAAGGTTTGCCTTTTAAGCTGAAAACGGCTTGTGTATTTACATCACGTGATATGGTTATTGAACCACTTGCCGAGTCGCCCTCTGTAATAAATAGTGTTGACTCAAACCTTTCAGGTGACTTGGAGTTGAGGTGTGTGCGACAATCACGTAATTTCTTATTGTGCAGGTTTGCCTTCTTAGCACGTTCGTTAGCAAGTTTTTTAATACCTGCTATTTCTTTTCTTTCACGCTCGCTTTGTTGAATTTTTTTCAACCAGATTTCTGCAGTTTCAGGATGTTTGTGAAGGTAATTATCGAGGTTGGTTTTAACGAAATCGTTAATCCAGTTGCGTAAAGACGGACCGTTTGGATAAGTGTTTTGTGAGCCTAATTTAGTTTTTGTCTGCGACTCAAAAACAGGTTCCTGAATACGAATACTTACAGCAGCCTCAATTCCTTCGCGTACATCACTCGGGTCAAATTCTTTTTTGTAAAACTCTCGTACCGTTTTTACTACTGCTTCACGAAATGCAGCAAGATGTGTTCCTCCCTGTGTGGTATGCTGTCCATTTACAAATGAAAAATACTCTTCTCCATAACTTGGTGTGTGTGTAAATGCAATTTCAATATCATTATCTTTTAGATGAATGGCAGGGTAGAGCACCTCTTCACTCAGATTTGCCTTCAACAAATCAAGCAATCCGTTTTGTGAAAAGAATTCTTTACCGTTGAAATTTAACGTTAAACCTACATTCAGGAATGCATAGTTGTTCAACATTCTTTCTATAAACTCATGGTTGAATTTATAATCAATAAACACTTCATTATCGGGAATAAAACTAATAAGTGTGCCATCAGCAAGATCGCATGATTTTTCTTTTTGCTGTTTTTTTAATTCGCCTCTTTCAAATTCTGCAATGGTAGTTTTGCCTTCTCTTACACTCTGAACTTTAAAATATGTGGAAAGTGCATTTACAGCTTTAGTACCTACACCATTAAGTCCAACAGATTTCTGAAATGCCTGTGAATCGTATTTTCCACCGGTATTTATTTTAGAAACACAGTCCACAACTTTTCCTAATGGGATACCACGCCCGTAATCTCTAACAGTAACACTTCCGTTTTCTACAATAACATCAATCTTTTTCCCATATCCCATCACATATTCATCAATGGAATTATCAATCACCTCTTTCAGTAAAACGTAAATACCATCATCGCGCGAAGAGCCATCACCTAGTTTTCCAATATACATTCCCGGTCTGAGGCGGATATGCTCTTTCCAGTCTAAACTTTGAATACTTTCTTCGGTGTAATTATGTGTAGCTTTTTTTGACATGCTTCTGTTATTGTCTTAGTTCTTTTAAATTTAATAAAATGGCTGCAATGCAATACATTGCCCGACCGCTGAAATTATACTTTAAATACAGACAGTTCTGTTTTGGTAAAAATGCCTTTTAAACAAGTGTCTGTTAAAAAAAATCAGGGTGCAAAGATAAGTGGTGGTGCTGCTTTATTTTTCATTTCTTCAACTGTTGTTAAAAAGTATTACTACTGAATTTTAGGAGGTTATCGTTTTAATAAATTGTTTGCATTTATCAGTTGTTTTTATCAATAAAACTGTTTATGAAGCGGCATTTTAACAGGAGAACCTTTACTTTCAGAACAATAATTTAAATAATGATTTCGTTTTCTGGCCGAAAAATTTTTTATAACTCAATAAAATAATCAGGCAAACGTTTTGTTTTTGTTTGTAATTTAGAGCGAAATAAAAAATGGAAAAACAACGCATACTTTGGGCTGATGATGAAATAGATTTATTAAGGCCACACATTTTATTTCTTAATGATAAAGGTTATGAAACTGTTACCGCAAACAGTGGGACAGATGCATTGGAAATTTTCAAGAAGGAACTATTCGATATAGTTTTCTTAGATGAGAATATGCCAGGGCTCAGTGGTATAGAAACGATGCTACGTATAAAAAGTATCAATAGTAATATTCCTGTTGTTCTCATTACCAAGAGTGAAGAAGAGTCTATTATGGAAGACGCAATTGGTTCACAGATTGCCGACTATCTGATTAAACCTGTTAACCCGAATCAGATTTTGTTATCACTGAAAAAGAATCTCGATAACAAGCGATTAATCAGTGAGAAAACAAACACGCAATATCAACAGGAATTCAGGCAGATAGGCATGATGCTTGGTGACAGGCTAGGGCATGCAGAGTGGGCAGAGTTGTATAAAAAACTGGTTTATTGGGAGTTGCAGCTCGATAAAGTTCGTGATGAAAGCATGTCAGAAATTCTGATTCAGCAGAAAGAAGAAGCTAACAGGTTGTTTTCGAAATTTGTTGAAAATAACTATTTCAGTTGGATAAAAAATCCGGAAAACAATGCACCTCTCATGTCGCAACATGTGCTTAAACGCAGAGTTATTCCAATGGCAGAGACATCTGATGTTCCTGTTTTTTTTATTCTGATTGATAACCTGCGTTTCGATCAGTGGAAAGTTATTGAACCTGTGATTAGCGAACTCTTCCGAGTAACAGAAGAAGATTCTTATTTCAGTATTCTGCCAACAGCCACACAATATGCACGAAACAGTTTGTTTGCTGGACTTATGCCTGCCGATATTGAGAAAATGCATCCAAAATGGTGGGTAAATGATGACGATGAAGGAGGTAAAAATTTACATGAAGAAGATTTGCTAAAAGATCAGATCAGTCGCTTAAGAAAAAATATTAAATCCTCTTATACCAAAATCACGAATCTGGATGCAGGAAAGGAGTTGGTTGACAATATTCCGAATTTGTTTGGAAACAAACTCAATGTTATTGTTTACAACTTTGTGGATATGCTTTCACATGCACGTACAGACATGCAGGTAATTCGTGAACTGGCAGATGATGAACCCGCTTATCGCTCTATTACACTTTCCTGGATTGAACATTCGCCATTACTTGAGGCATTGAAGCGTATAGCACAGAAAAATGTAAAGCTTATTATTACAACCGATCACGGCACTATCAGAGTTAAAGAGCCATCAAAAATAATTGGTGACAGAAACACCAATACCAACCTGCGTTATAAGCAAGGCAAGAATCTGAACTATGAAAAGCGTGATGTTTTTGAAGTAAAAAACCCTAATGATGCACTGTTGCCACGTCTGAATGTGAGTACTGCATTTGTTTTTGCTAAACAAGATAAATTTTTCGCATATCCCAATAATTTCAATTATTACGTAAACCATTATCGAAATACGTTTCAGCATGGAGGCATTTCGCTTGAAGAAATGATTGTACCTTTTATTTCATTGGTTAACAAATGAAAGTAATGAGTGAGCATGTTTTTGTTTGTAGTTCTCCGGATGAGTTAAGTAATGTAGCAAAACAAATTCTTGAAGTAATTGGAGAAAGAAAAATAGTTTTGTTTAAAGGCGAGATGGGAGCAGGTAAGACAACTCTTATTAAAGCATTATGCAGTCAACTCAATGTTACTGACAATGTAAGCAGCCCAACATTTTCAATCGTAAACGAATATCATTCTGCCATTGAAGTGATATATCATTTTGACTTTTACAGAATCAATAACCTGAGAGAAGTTTATGATATGGGCTATGAAGAATATTTTTTCAGTGGGCACCGTTGCTTTGTTGAATGGCCTGAAAAAATTGAAGGCATTATAAATTTCGACTATATACTTGTGCAAGTGGAGGCGAAAAACGAAATTCGCACCATAATTGTTACGATATGACAACTGCGCCAAAGAGTGGTGGAATGTTTTCTTCAGAATCGGTATTGCTTCCACGCGAAAGTATGCTCGAAGTTCAGAAGACAAAAAGAGAAGTGCTGATTGGTATTCCGAAAGAAATTTCATTTCAGGAACATCGTATTGCGTTGACACCCGATTCGGTAGCAGTGCTGACAAGTAATGGACATCAGGTAATGGTTGAAACCAGTGCCGGAGACTCTGCAAACTTTACTGATACAGATTATAGCGAAGCAGGTGCAAGAATTGTTTATAGTGCCAAAGAAGTTTATTCGGCTGACATTATTATTAAAATTGCAGCGCCTACCAATGATGAACTTGAATTAATGCACGATAAACAAACATTGTTTTCTGTATTGCAGGTTAATATGCAGAGCAAAGATTTCTTTCTGAAAATGGCCAAAAAGAAAATAACAGCCATTGGTTATGAATATATGAAAGACGACTCTTCACTGATGCCGGTAATACAAGCCATGAGCGAAATTGTGGGCCGTACTTCTATACTTATTGCATCCGAATTATTGAGCAACACGACAGGAGGAAAAGGGGAGTTGCTTGGAGGCATTGCAGGTGTACCTCCATCGGAAGTTGTTATTCTTGGTGCCGGCACAGTTGGTGAAAATGCTGCACGCACAGCCATGGGTCTTGGTGCCGATGTCAAAATTTTTGATGACAATATGTATAAACTCAGACGTGTAATCAGAAATCTTGGCGAACATGTCTTTACCAGTACACTGACGCAGTCCACCATGCTAAAAGCACTGCGTACTTGTGATGTTGCCATTGGCGCATTACATGCAAGAACAGGACGCACACCAATTGTAGTGACAGAAGAGATGGTAAGCGAAATGAAATTCGGTTCCGTAGTGATAGATGTCAGCATAGATCAGGGTGGATGTTTCGAAACGTCTAAGGCAACCAACCACACGCAGCCTACTTTCAGAGAGTATGGTGTGGTGCATTATTGTGTACCTAATATCGCAAGCCGTGTAGCTAAAACAGCTTCACATGCATTGAGTAATATATTTACTCCCATTCTGTTGAATGTTGGTGAGCATGGAGGACTTGAAAGTTTGTTGTGGAAAGATGCTTCTTTTCGTTCTGGTGTTTATCTGTTCAGAGGTACAGTAACCAATAAATACGTCAGTGATTTGTACCGTTTGCCTTTTCGTGATTTGAACTTACTCATGGCAAGTTTTACATTTTAATTTCAGGTAACAAAAAACCCGCACATTGGCGGGTTGATTTTTTTGAACCGACAATTCTTTATGGTATTTCACGATAGTATGTAACTCCGTTGATTGTGATTGCAGCAATAGCATCACAGGTGCCGTCACCGTAGTCTATATATCGAATAGCCTGCTCACCGGGAGAAAGTTCCGCTTTGCCTTTTGTAATAAATCGACATTGCAATGAAATTATTAAAGGCTCCGTAATATTGGCACTGAAAGTAGTTCCGTTAAATGATTTTCCGCTGCCACTGCCTGTAACAGAGTAGATATCATCCTTTACACCATTTATACTATCGGTATTAAAGGTTGTGTTTTCCCCTGCAATCCAAGTGCGTGTACGCTGACTTTGCCAGGTCATTGTTTTGCCATTAGGATTGCTGATATTGATATCTGCATTTATTGAAAATACAGTTTGATTTTGACTGTCTTTTCCGATATTAGTTATTTTTCGCGTGCCTTCAATTTTGTAGTCATTCACAAAGTAATTTTCAAAACTGATAGTGTGTTCATGATTAGCATCACGATAATTTCCTTCAAACTGAACGAATATTTTACCGCGTCTTCTTTTGCCATCCATGCAAGTAACATCAGTTGCTCCAAAGTCTAGCGTCATTTTTTTGATGGTTGCTGTTACATTTTCAATGGTCACTGCTGCGCAACCGATAGCAGTAACTGTTGCAGAAGTGCTGTTTCTGTAAGTCATCAATTGTCCGTAGTCTCCGGCTTGATCTGCCATCTTTGTAACTTCTTCCATTGTGTTTTCTGCTAAGGACATATCTGTTGCCATAGAGTAATCGTAGTCAGCATCACTTTTGTCTTTTTTACAAGATGAAAAACTCATTACGATTGCAAGTGCGACTATTCCGTAAATAACTGATTTGTTCATTTTGGATAATTTTTTAGATGCCTATACGTTAATTCCGGTAAATGGTTTCAGGGATTTATTGTTTAGGTGATTTTAGAATGATTATTCATCAACTATCAGAATTTTTGTGACTGAAAAAGGGTTAGTTATCCTCATTTTTCTGTTCATAAAAAGGCTAATAATCGGATTTAAATTCATTAGCACCCTAAGCACATCAATAATTTTGCATTTTATCTTAAATCAGCAATTAAACATGTTTAGAATGGTCAGGCGAAGTATATATTTGGTGATATTGTTTTTTCCACTGTTGTCGTTGGCACAACAAACCAACATTTACACCGATGTGGAATGGCGTTATAAATCTGCATTGGATTTATTGCGTAAAGAAAAATTCAGTGCAGCACGTGAGGAGTTTACAAAAGCTTTGGAAGAACCAATTTCTGAAGCAGCACGTCAGGATGCAATGTATTATATTGGTCTGTGTGCAGCAGAGTTATATCATCCTGATGCAGAATTTTTGCTGACAGATTTTATTAGTAAATATCCGCAGAGTATTAATGTTTCATTCGCACATTTTCAACTTGGGCGAATTTATTATAAGCAGCGGAAGTATCGAAACGCCATCACTCATTTTGAAGCGGTGGATGTTGCCTATCTGAAAAATGATGAAGTGATTGAATATTATTTTAAGAAGGGTTATAGTTATTTCACACGTAAGGACTATGATAAGGCAGGTAAAAGTTTATCGCAGATCATCAATGTTGAATCCAAATATCAGACAGCGGCACAATATTACAATGCACATGTAGAGTATTCAAGAAATAATAATAAAGCTGCATTGGAACAATTTATGAAACTGAAAAATTCAGAATCATTTGGTCCCTTGGTGCCTTTGTATATCACACAAATTTATTTTGATCAGCAGAAGTATGATGAAGCACTTGACTATGCAATACCGGCCTTAAAAGCAGAAAACACTCAAAACAAAACAGAAATTACCAGAATTGTTGCGGAGTCATTTTATCGTAAGGGAAACTTTGCAAAAGCAATCACTTATTTTGAAGACTACACTAAAAATATACCGCAAACCACAAGACAGGAAAAATATCAGGTCGGTTTTTGCTACTACATGCTTAAAGACTATACAAAGGCAATTGATTATCTCAAGCAGGTGCTAAACCCCAAAGACAAGCTGGCGCAGAACGCCTATTTTCATCTCGCAGACTGTTTCCTGAAAACTGACGATAAACAAGGTGCGTTAACAGCTTTTGAATCTGCATCGAAGATGAGTTATGATCCACAAATACAGGAAGAGGCTATGTTTAACTATGCAAAACTTGCTGTTGACCTTAACATGCAGTCATCAACTATCAGGGTGATGAATGATTTTATGACTAAGTATCCAAAGTCTGAACATAAGGATGAGATAACAGAATTGCTGGCAACGCTCTATATGCAGACAAGGAACTATAAAGAAGCATTAGCTGCATTGGATAAAATTAAAAACCGAACTGCATCTGGAAATGCAGCCTACCAGAAAGTGGCCTATTACCGTGCCGTTGAATTATTCAACGACCACGATTATGAACAGTCAATCAGGTTACTCAATAAGGCAATAACAACCAACATAGATCCGCTCATTCAGGCACAGGCAATTTATTGGAAATCGGAAGCATTGTACAATCAAAATAAATTTGATGATGCTATAAAAGAGTATCGCATATTTATTTTCACACCTGCAGCATTGAAGCTAGGTTTTTATAATCGCTCAAATTACGATATGGGCTATTGTTATTACAAGAAAGGAAATTATAAAGAAGCAGCAACATGGTTTCGAAAGTACATTGCATCAAGGGGTGAGACTGACAACAGTCGTTATAATGATGCATTGGTACGTATAGGAGATGCCTATTTTATGCAACGCGATTTTGCTAATGCAGAAAATTTTTACTCACAGGCAGTAGGATCAAAGGCTTCTTCTTCAGATTACTCATTGTTTCAGAGAGGAATCATTCTGGGAATTAATGGTAACAACAGAGCAAAAGCTGATGCCATGCAGCAATTGATTTCTACTTATCCAAAATCTAATTATGCCGATGATGCTTATTTTGAAAGAGCTAAAGCATTGATGGTTCTCGATCAGGATGCTGAAGCAGAGTTAGCTTATAATAAACTCATTAGTTCGTTTCCTGCCAGTCCATATATCAAAAAATCATTGCTCAATAAAGGTCTTATTTATTTCAATAGTAAAAATGATGAAAAAGCAATTGAAACCTTTAAACAGGTTGTTACAAAGTACCCTTCAACACCGGAGTCGGTAGAAGCTTTAAATCAGATTAAAAATATTTATGTAGCTCAGGGAAATCCCAATGCATATTTCGATTATGTAAAGAAAATCCCCAATAATGCAGTCAGCAGTGGCGCACAAGATTCCATAACTTATGAAGCAGCAGAACAACGCTATATGAAAGGTGATTATAAAAATGCTTCAAATGACTTTGCGCTGTATTTGTCGCGTTTTCCTAATGGCACATACCTATTGAATGCAACTTTTTATAAAGCAGAGTGTGAGTATATGGCTAAAGATTATGTTAACGCACTAAAAGGCTATGAAACGGTAAACAGTGCAACAAAGAATTTATTTACTGAACGTTCACTCATCCGATCATCGGCTATTTATTATACACAGAAAAATTATGATCAGGCACTTACTGCCTATCAGCGTTTAGAGTCTAATGCCGATTATGCAGACAACCTGCTGATAGCACAGACAGGTTCAATGAGAAGTTACGATAAATTGAAAAACTGCAGTCAGGCAATTGTGTATGCCGATAAACTTTTGTCGAATGATAAGACAGATCCATCGGTTATCTCAGAAGCACGACTGATTAAGGCGCGTTGTTCTATGGAAGCTAAAGATTACGCTGCGGCAGCTAAGGAGTTTAACCAGATTGCGAAAGGAAGCAACAGTGAGGTTGTGGCAGAAGCTAAATATACACTGGCATTTATTCAATACAAGTGGGGCAACTATAAAGAGTCGCAGAAAAAATGTTTTGAAGTGATAAAACAAGTCCCTTCTTACGATTTCTGGATTGGCAAAGCGTTTATTCTATTAGGTGATAATTACATTGCACTGAAAGATAATTTTCAGGCAAAGCAAACCTATCAGAGCATAATTGATAATTACGAAAAAAATCCATCAGACCCTGAAGACCTGAAGCAAATTGCAACAGAAAAACTCAATGCACTGATAACAACAGAGGGTGTTCCTCAGCCACAGCAACCTAAGGAGGAGGAAAACAATGAAAACTAAAACAACAATAGAGTCAGGAATGAATACAGCAATCATGTTAAAGCGAACAATATTCTTTAGTGTTTTGGGCTTAGCGTTTTTACAGTCGAAAGCACAAACACGCGACACCATAAAAAACATTGGTGATGAGAACATTATCGTTGTTAAAGACTATCAACCTACCTTGTCTGATGCTGTTAAAATTAGTGACATGCCGGGTGCCGATACATCATCAGTCAAAGAGGTGAAGTTTAAATATAACATAGAAGGTAAACGTGCTGATTTACCTTTTAATACTTCGCCAATAAAGCCTGTAAAAATTAAAGATGATGAAATAAAAATGCTGCACAAGGGCTATGTGCGCGGAGGATATGGAACACACAACACTCCTTATGCTGAATTATTTTATAATGCACTTCGTTCAAAAGAGTTTGATGCAGGAATACATCTGAAGCACCATTCATCAACAGGAAAAATTAAAAACTACGGTAAGACTGACAATAGCGAGAATGCTCTTGAATTATTCGGCAAAAAATTTACTGATTACGGTACACTCAGGACTCAATTAAACTTCGAAAGAAATGTTATTCGTTTTTATGGTTATGATGGAAAGTCAACAGTGTACAGCAAAGCTGAAACACGTCAGTTGTTTAGCGGTATTGCAGGTGAAATAGGTTTTGATAACTTTTCAAAACAGGAGTCAACTTATAAGTTTGATGCAGGCTTGTCATTTTATGGTTATAGCGGGAAGCGCGACACCAGTAAAACAATAGAAAACAGTGTAATATTAGCCGGAAAACTGCAACGTAAAATTGCCGACAGAGATGCATTGGCAAACATAAAAGTTGATTATTCACGTACTAAACTTCCATTTGATACATTGGTTAAAAACACTATTGTGAGTATTAATCCACGTTACACATTGGAGTTTCCGGAGTTTCGTTTAATTGCGGGTCTCAACACAGAGTGGGAGGCAAACAGTGCGGCTAAATTTCATTTGTATCCACACGTAGAAGCCAGATATAAGTTAGCCAGTGATGTTTTAATGATACATGCACAGGTTTCAGGAGGTATGCAAAAAAATACCTATAAGGCAATGACTAAGGAGAATCCATTTACCGGTGACTTTGTTTTACCCGGCAATACAAATAATAAGCTCGATATTTCAGGAGGGTTAAATATCAAGTTAGACAAAGAAATTCTCTTTAGTGCAGGGGCGTCTTTTATGAGATTAAAAGATGCAGTTTACTTTGTAAACGATTCAACCGGTGCATTAAACTATACAACATTTTCCACCATTTACAGCGATGCTGATGTGATTACCTTAAAAGGTGAATTGGTATTTGAGCGCAATGAAAAATTCAATACACACATTGGTGCAACATATACCAATAACAAGCCCGATGGACTTGCCAAGGCATGGTTTGTTCCGGCTGTTGAAATCAATTTGGGTGGCTATATTTTACTGAGAGAAAAGATTATCTTTAAAACAGATATGTTTTATCGTGGCGAACGCTTTGCCGCTGCCTACAATGGCGACTCATTCCAACGCTTAAAGCCCTATTTTGATGCTAACCTTTCAATCGAATACCGCTACTCAAAGATGGTGTCAGTATTTCTTAATGTCAATAATATTGGCTCAGTACAATACTTTAAATGGTATAACTATCCTTCTTACAGGCTGCAATTGCTGGCAGGAGCTTCCTTGTCGTTTTAAGAGCCTGTTTAAATTTCAACGAAAAAAAAGAATAAGAGCACCTAAAAGAGAGGAAAAGATACAATTTATTAGGGATTGACTAAAATCTCTTAAAATGTATCCATCCAATCTAACAGATGCCCAATGGCAAAGAATAGAAAAATTAACGCCTAATGAAAATCGTAAACGCAAACATGATTTACGGCAAGTATGGAATATATTATTTGGTAAAAACAGGCTGTCAATGGAGGCAATTATCCAATGATTTTCCACAGTGGCAGATAGTTTATTACTACTACCAAAGATGGCAAGAGCAGGGAGTATATGATAAAGTATTAGAAAAAATACGCAATCAAACCAGAGTTGAAATGGGTCAAAAAGCAGATGCAAGCACCGGCATAATAGATAGCCAAAGTGTACGCAGTGCCAACAACAAATCGCTCATGAGCATAGACGGCAATAAGAAAGTAAAGGGCATTAAACGGCATGTGGAGGTAGACAAAAATGGATGGTTACTTACGGTAATGGTAAGCGTTGCACATGTACATGACAGCAAAGCAGCCGAACTACTCATGCGCAAACTCAAAGAAAACCATGTGGGGCATTAAACTGCTTATTGCTGATGGCGGATATAGAGGAGAGCTAATTGAAAAAGCAAAAATAGTATTTAACTATGTACTGTAAATTGTAATGAGAACAAAAGAAGAAACCAGTTTTAAACCATTACCCATGCGATGGGTAATAGAGAGAACATTTTCCTGGTTTGACAACGACAGAAGGCTTTGCAGAAATTACGAACTTCTATTTGACTCGGCTGAATCAATGGTTAAATTATCTGCAATAAAATTATTATTGAATAAAACATAAACAGGCTCTAATAAATAACGAAATCTCAACCTGGAAAAAACAACAAACTCTTACGTTATAACTGCAATGGCATAAATATTGAAATCACCCCGGCATGCAACAAACAAAACTTTGCATCATCACAGGAAAAAAGCCTTTACAAAAGGCAATAACATTCTTTTTACAGGCCTGGTTTCGCAACCCAACTGGACCATGTTTTCAGGGCAAATAAAATCCATTACATTTCCCAACCAAAGAGGTCACACTTATAAAAAAAATAAAATTCTAACCTCAAAAATCCCATTCATAAATTCGCAACAATTCGCTATCAGTATCACAACAACTGCCAAACTGTCCCCAAATCCACATCTATAACCCCCAAAATCAAATCAAACAAAACCAAATTCAGTAAAGGTCTGTCAAAACCAACATCAACCAACAGCAAACCCAACTCTTCCAAAACCAAAACCACTCTTAAACATTTTTAAACCTAACTTTCCCACAAACACAACTCAATGCTGTTATAAGTAGATTTTATTGTTTCATATTTTATTCATAAAAATCAGAAAATAAATATCTTGATTTGGGGAGAATAAAAACAAATAAATTTATGTGCAACTGCAACTCTAATTCTATTTCAATTTATTCTTGCAAGTATCCTCAACGATCTGATATGGCTGTTGACGATACTGATAAAGACTTAGCTAATTTTATAGCTTCAACTGATTATACAACTTATTTAGAGCGTTTTGGTCGTACTCCTTTAGCTGGGAGAAAACGATTGTTGACATACAATAATACTACAGTCCAGGCATTGTGGCTACCTACAATAAATAATGCAGATGAAAAGGAAGTTTTATTTACATTTTACAGACTAGGCACGACCAAATATTTAAGTTGGGTTGCCAATACTAGGGGTGAGCTATCAAATTTACTTGATATGAATGGAGAGTGGAAATTACTGACTGTAAATAATGATGTAGCAATTACAGGTTTATATACTGAAAGTAAATGGAATTCTCTTTCATTTAGCCCCGATATTAATCCAAGTGATTTGCCATTTCTTACATGCATGAATCAAATGTTATCAAGTATGGGAGCTGGTAGTATGGTGGTTTGTAGTATGGATTTAGAATTATGCTTACTTGGCCTTGCCATTGATTGTGCCATTCAATCATTATAAAAGTTAGTATAGCAAATGCAGAAAAAGAATATTGACTTATTCAAGATTGGATTTATTTTAGTTGCCTTTGTTTGGTTCTTGTCTGAAATTATTAAGGCAGGTTTAGAAAATATTAGAATTTATCAAATTTTTCTTTTCATTTCATGCATACTTGCATTATACGAAAAGATTAAAGATTATAGAAAAGAAGAGGAGTGAATTTGACTTTCAGTAAATTTCTTTGTTTCAAGATAAATATCCATCCAGTTTTTAAACGACTCGCTTAATTCTTAAGATTGTTTACTTCCAGTAAATATGGATTGTTATCTGTCAAATTATTGCGAATAACATGAAAACAAGTACAACCAACTTAGTCAATTTAATATTATTGATAATAATCTATGGAGGATTTATTTTCGAGATATTCAAAAATCAAGGATTAAGAGCCTGTTTAAATTTCAACGAAAAAAAAGAATAAGAGCACCTAAAAGAGAGGAAAAGATACAATTTATTAGGGATTGACTAAAATCTCTTAAAATGTATCCATCCAATCTAACAGATGCCCAATGGCAAAGAATAGAAAAATTAACGCCTAATGAAAATCGTAAACGCAAACATGATTTACGGCAAGTATGGAATATATTATTTGGTAAAAACAGGCTGTCAATGGAGGCAATTATCCAATGATTTTCCACAGTGGCAGATAGTTTATTACTACTACCAAAGATGGCAAGAGCAGGGAGTATATGATAAAGTATTAGAAAAAATACGCAATCAAACCAGAGTTGAAATGGGTCAAAAAGCAGATGCAAGCACCGGCATAATAGATAGCCAAAGTGTACGCAGTGCCAACAACAAATCGCTCATGAGCATAGACGGCAATAAGAAAGTAAAGGGTATTAAACGGCATGTGGAGGTAGACAAAAATGGATGGTTACTTACGGTAATGGTAAGCGTTGCACATGTACATGACAGCAAAGCAGCCGAACTACTCATGCGCAAACTCAAAGAAAACCATGTGGGGCATTAAACTGCTTATTGCTGATGGCGGATATAGAGGAGAGCTAATTGAAAAAGCAAAAATAGTATTTAAATAAGTAGTTTTTGTTTTCTAAGCACATATAATCTTACTTCTTATCAAAGAAACAGTTGATTTTTGCATCTTTGCTGAGATTTTTTTTTGCCGGTAATTGAAAAGTTTATACTACTTGTTAGCTCTAACTGTGAGTGTCCTCACTTGTTCTGCACAGCGATATCGTAACACGAATCATATGCATGGTTTAGATGTTACCATCAGCAGGTTAGTTCCTAATTTTTCTAAGGTACCCGATCAGAATTTTTTATTTCACGAAAGTTTGACTTATTCTATTGTTGCCGGACAGCGTATCCGTGCATTTGCAGGCATTAATTTTTTGGCACCAGCCAAAGGTGGTGTAACAAGATATGGCTTTCATATCGGATTTCTGGCCGGATCTAAAAACCCTACTGCCGGACTCATTTACGGGCCGGTTCTTTTTCATATAGTCAATAAGACTGCTTATGACAATGGTGCATTACGTAATTATCACAATACCGGTCTTGCCTTTGCCGTTGGAGTGTATTATGTTCCTGTTAGCCAGTTTGTTTTGTCAACTAAAATTGCTCCGGCACTCTATCATTATAGTGTGAGAAAGAAGAATGATATTAAAGTTATTGAAAGTAATGTAGACTCCCGTTCCGAAACTTTTTATATGGGCTTTTATAATCTGTTGAGTCTGAGTGTAGGTTATCGTTTTTAACGTTATGCTGATGGTGTAAAAAATCATCTTATAGAATACCTCGCTTAGCAAATAAACCTTTACTTTTGTGTTCAGTAATTTTATTAAAATGAGCAAGACAAACGAGGTATTAGATCAGGTAATCATAAAATTTGCCGGTGATTCCGGTGATGGAATGCAGTTAACCGGAACGCAATTTACCAACACAGCCGCACTGTTTGGAAATGACCTAAGTACATTTCCTGATTTTCCGGCAGAAATTCGTGCCCCACAAGGAACAGTTGCAGGTGTTTCGGGCTATCAGTTACATTTTGGTAGTGTAAATATTTTTACTCCGGGAGATAAATGTGATGTGCTTGTGGCTATGAATGCTGCAGCATTAAAAGTAAATCTGAAAAATCTTAAAGACACAGGAACTATCATTGCCAACAGCGATGGGTTTGACCCAAAGAATTTGCGACTTGCAAAATATCCGGATGGTCAGAATCCAATTGAAGATGGCTCGTTAGAAAAGTATAATCTTATAGTGATTGATGTCACTAAAATGACCCGTGCAGCATTGGTTGATTCGGGCTTAGGTACTAAAGAGATAGACCGTGCCAAAAACATGTTTGTGCTTGGTTTTCTCTATTGGATGTACAACCGTTCACTCGACAACAGTATCAAATTTTTGGAAGAAAAATTTGGTAAAAAACAAGCAATCCTCGATGCAAATATCAAAGTATTGAAAGCAGGATATCACTATGGTGATACAACAGAAACTTTCCGTACACGATACACTGTTCAGCCTGCAAAGATGAAACCCGGTGTTTATCGTAACATCATGGGAAATCAGGCAACAGCAATTGGATTGGTTGCCGCTGCACAGAAAGCCGGTGTAGATATATTTTTTGGTACTTATCCTATCACACCTGCATCAGACATTTTACATGAGTTGTCAAAATACAAAAGTTTTGGAATAAAGACTTTTCAGGCTGAAGATGAAATAGCTGCAGTATGTGCTTCAATAGGTGCATCATTTGGTGGCTCTTTAGGGGTTACATCATCTTCAGGTCCCGGTATAGCATTAAAGGGCGAAGCTATGGGACTGGCAACAATGCTTGAAATTCCATTGGTGGTTATTAATGTTCAACGTGGAGGCCCTTCAACCGGATTGCCAACTAAGACAGAACAGAGTGACTTAATGCAGGCACTTTATGGCAGAAATGGAGAAGCACCCATTCCGGTAATTTCATCGTCATCACCGGCAGATTGTTTTAACGCAATTTATGAATCCTGCCGCATAGCTATTGAATATATGACTCCAGTTATTTTTCTTTCTGATGGTTATATAGCTAATGGTGCTGAACCCTGGCAATTTCCTACTGCCGATCAGTTAAAGGAATTCAAAGTGAAATATGCAACTGAAAAAAATGGAGAGCATTTTCTTCCTTATAAACGTGATGAAAAGTTAGCACGACCATGGGCAATACCCGGTACAAAAGGTTTAGAGCATCGCATAGGTGGTCTTGAAAAACAACATGAAACCGGAAATATCAGCTACGACAACGAAAACCATCAGTTTATGGTTAAAATGCGTGAAGCTAAGGTAGAGAAAGTGGCAGATAGCATTCCTTTACAACAGTTAGACAGTGGACCGGAAAAAGGTAAACTACTTGTTGTAGGTTGGGGAAGCACCTATGGTGCAATTAAAACGGCTTGTCAGATGGCGCGCAGCGAAGGATATGATGTGGCGCATGCACATCTTACCTACCTCAAGCCATTCCCAAAGAATTTCGGTGAAATGTTGTTCAAATATGACAAAGTGTTGATGCCTGAAATGAACATGGGGCAACTTTCCAGAGTTGTAAGAGATAAATTTATGATACCTGCAATCAGCCTTAATAAAGTAATGGGAATACCGTTTTCCGCAACTGAAATTAAGGAAAAGATTGTTGAATTAATGAAATAATAAAAAGTAAAATTTTAATCAGTTTTTAATAGATAGTATTTTTATGGAAGCAACTGCAACAACGCCCACACCGTTATTTACTTCAAAAGATTTAGTAACCGATCAGGATATACGTTGGTGTCCGGGTTGTGGCGATTATTCAATACTAAAGCAGGTACAGACTGTAATTCCGGAGTTGGGCCTGCCACGCGAACAGATAGTTTTTATTTCCGGTATCGGATGCTCATCACGTTTTCCTTATTATATGGAAACGTATGGTATGCACTCTATTCATGGAAGAGCAACAGCCATTGCCAGCGGACTAAAAGCTGCACGCAAAGACCTTAGTGTTTGGATTGTAACCGGTGATGGTGATTCTATGTCTATCGGTGGAAATCACTTTATACATCTGCTGCGCAGAAACTTTAATGTGAATGTTCTGTTGTTTAACAATCAGATTTATGGACTTACAAAAGGTCAGTATTCGCCAACATCAGAAGCAGGTAAAGTAACTAAGTCAACACCTTTCGGTTCTATTGATCATCCATTTAATCCGGCAGCGTTGGCAATGGGTGCCGATGGAACTTTTGTAGCACGAAGCATGGATCGCGACCCTGTACATTTAAAAGAGATGCTCCGTCAAGCGGCAATGCATAAGGGAACTTCTTTCCTTGAAATTTATCAGAACTGCAACGTATTTAATGATGGTGCATTTGAAGTGTTTACAGAAAAAGCGTCTAAAAAACAAGAAGCACTTTTTGTTGAACATGGCAAACCTTTAGTGTTTGGCCAGAATGGTGAACTTGGAATAAAACTTGATGGATTTAAACCTGTCATCGTTAATCATGCAGAAAAGGGAATCAGCACAAACGACCTATGGATACATGATATGTACGACAGAGTGAAGTCAGGAATTTTAGCACGTTTCTTTGATAACCCCGCTAATGAAGGTCATTTTCCACGCCCATTTGGTATTTTTTATAGAGAAGAAAGAAGTTGCTATGAAGATGATTTGCTGCAACAGGTTGAAGCAGTTATTTCTTCAAAAGGTAAGGGAGATCTTAATAAACTTTTGCGTGGAAATGAAGTTTGGGAAATTCAGTAATCCTCGAACAGCATTAATATTTCTTTATTTTTTAACTGTGAATCCTTGTTTCTGTTAGTACAACAGAATAAATGGTTGTCGTAGGTCGGTTAAGTAATTACAATTTCTGTTTTTAAAAATTCAAATTGATATTATGATTGTATTTATCGGATATCTGGCATCAGCGTTTTTGGCTGTTTCATTGCTGATGAGCAATGCTTTTAAATTCAGATGGTATAATCTTGCAGGGCAAATTGCATTTATTATATACGGATTTCTTATCAATGCAATGCCTGTTATTATTGCCAATGCAATTCTGATGGTTATCAATATTTATCAGATAATTCAGCTTTATAAAAGCAAAGAAGCCTTTGATGTTATTCCTGTTAATGAAAGCGATCCGTTAACTGCACGATTTATAGAGCGAAACAAGAAAGAGATATTGGAGTATTTTCCGAAATTTGAAATTCATAAAACTTCGTCATTTGCCATTATTGTTTTTCGTGACATGACAGTAGCCAATATTTTTATTGCCGATGTATCTGAAGATGGTAATGCTACTGTAAAACTGAATTATACCATTCCAAAGTACAGAGATTATAAAGTTGGAAAATTCTTATTCGAACTGGAGAAAGATTTCTTAATCAAAAACGGATTGAAAAAAATCACATATAATAATCTCAATCATGCAGGACATATTCGCTTTATAGACTCGTTGGGATTCAGTAGAGGCAATGATACAGGAAACTATTTTAAAGTCTTAAGCAAAGATTGATTACTTACTTAATAGAAGTTTCTTTGTTACAGCATGTTTTCCATCACTAACATGAAGCAAATAAACACCGGCAGTTAGTGGTGGTGTTTTTACAGCAATAAAATTTTCTTGTAAATCTGTAATTGTTTGGAAAATTATTTTTCCGGTAACATCAGATAGTTGAATTACAGTTTTGTTTTTCAGCTGTTCAACAAAACGAATATTTAGTTCATCAGAATTGAATATTATTCCGGAAATAAACCCATCATCTGTAATATCGCGAATTCCTGTTGAAGCACTCATCCTGTCAAAGTAAACCCAATTTCCATTACCGCTGTTTTCAATCCATGCTACACCAACATCATTGGTAGTTCCGGAAAATGCAGTAATTGCAGGTAAATGATAGGAAGGTGTATCAACAACATTAAAATCACTGTAAGCAACAGGAGTGCTGAAAGCAGATGGCGTACTCAACGAGGCATTGGTAAACATCATTGGAAAAGGTGTGGGAGGTAGTGTGGCATTGGAATTATAGTAAGTTAAATAACAACCCCAGGCACCAAAAAACTCATAGTGACAGGCATCAAAATTGTAGTTGCTAAAACCATTATTACCGGCAACTATTTGTTCGGCTCCATAATTATTTCCATTATCTGTACTAATACGACATTTTATTACTTGTGAAGTGTCGCCTTCTGTAAAGAAAAACCAAACAATATTAAAATTGTAAACTGACTTGAACTGTTTCTTTTTTACAGCGGTATTAGTGACAATATCAATAAAAGCTGCTGCACCTATTGTACCCGGAACACTTTCATCATAAGTGGCTGCTCTGATTTTAGAAGTAGAAGGATCTCCGTTTACAGGACCATAATAATTTAATATCAATCGAGTACCTGACATATATACTTTAGGTGTTTGTCCGGACGATGTTACTGTTGCCGTGCTACCGCCCCAGGTTAATCCACCATCTAATGTTGTATAACGTTTTATAGTGAAGTTTAAGGGTTCATTAACAAACAAATAAATTACATTGCCTGCCGGTGAACCTGCTGCATCAAAATCTGCAACCGCAGAAGAAGTAAATGCACCAATAACACCGGTTTCTACATTTAATAAATACACACCGGCAGTTGTGCTATACAAACAATAAACGCTATCACTGCCTGTTCGCACCATTTTTGTTTTAGTTATAGCGGTTGCCATTGGTCCTGTTGTATTACTTACAGGAAGCCACGTGTTTCCATCGTTGGTTGATTTTAGTAACTGAATGGAATACATGCCAGCACTGCTGTCAGGCACTGCAAGATATAAGGTGCCATTACTCTTTGCTGCCAAACTATGTTGTGCAACCGGTTTGCCGTTGTAAACTAAAATGTCGTTCCACCATGCAAATGTATTTGATGTGTTAATGACAAATAAGATTAACAAGAATGTGTAGCGTATTTTCATATTCTGTTATTTTTATGCCTCTAAATTAGCTTTTATTTAAATATGAAGAATCTTATTTAACTTATTCTTTTCTATAAAATCTTTGCGTAGTTAGCTATATTCGCAGCCTAAATTTATATCCATGCGGTTATCAATTACTTTATTAACTGTTGCAATAGTTGCTGTTGCATGTAATAATTCAAAAACACCTGTACAAACTCATGATGAGTTGGTACAACACATTGACAGCAGTATTCGTCCCGGTGACGATTTTTTTATGTTTGCAAATGGACGATGGTTTGCCCGAAATCCAATTCCTGCAAGTGAACGTAGCAATGGTATTTTCAGGACTATTAACGACACCATCAACGCAACAATTTTACAGATTTGTCAAACGGCTGCCGGAAATACAAATGACAAAGGGAGCCTAAAGCAAAAAATTGGTGATTATTATTATAGCGGTATGGATACCATCAGTATTGACAAGGCCGGAATTGCACCACTGCATGAATATTTTTCAGAAATAGAACAGATAAAATCATTTGACGATGTGATGATGGTGGCAGCACATTTTCATAGAATTTCTGCTTCGCCACTTTTTGGTTTTTATGTAAACTCTGACGATATGATCAGCTCAAAGAATGCTGTTTTCTTATCGCAAGGTGGATTGGGCTTGCCTGATCGCGATTATTATTTTAATAACGATGAAAGAACAAAGAAAGTCAGAGAGGCATATCCTGAACATTTAAAGAAGATGTTTGAGTTGAGCGGCTATGATGAAAAGAAAGCAACCGATGCCGCTGCTGACGTTTACTCAGTAGAGTTAGCGTTGGCAAAAGTCAGCCGTAAGATGGAAGATTTGCGTGATCCATTTAAGAATTATAACAAGACATCAGTAAAAGAGTTGCAAGAGAAGTTGAAGTTTGTGCCGATGCAGACATTTTTCAGTGGTTTAGGAATGAATATGCCTGATACGGTTATTGTTGGTCAGCCCGAATTTTTTACTTATCTCAATCTTGCCACACAACAGTTTGGAATTGAAATCTGGAAAAATTATTTGCGCTGGCATTTATTACGTGGACTTGCACCTTACTTAAATACTGAGATTGAAAAACAGAATTTTAGTTTCTATGGGACATTATTAAATGGCGTAAAGGAACAACGCCCAAGATGGAAGAGGGTAGTTGAGGACACCGATGGGCAACTGGGTGAGTTGGTAGGACAGATTTATGTGGAGCAATATCTTCCAAAAGGAACTAAAGAAAAGTTGATGGAAATAGGTAATGCTGTAAAAGAAGTTTATCGCAAACGTATAAGCAGTCTTGACTGGATGAGTGATGCCACAAAAACAAAAGCAATTGCAAAGCTCGATGCCATGATTATGAAAGTAGGCTATCCCGATAAGTGGAAAGATATGAGTGCTTTGGAAGTTGATAGAACATCGTATGTGAAAAATGTGATACGCGCCAATGCCTGGCATTTCGACTATATGAAAAACAAATATGGAAAACCTGTGGACAGAACAGAGTGGAGTATGACGCCACAAACATATAATGCCTACTACAATCCATCCAATAATGAAATTGTTGTTCCCGCATGCAATATTACAGTGCCTGGCTATGAGAAAACATTAGCTGACGATGCAATTCTCTACAGCATCATTGGAGGAAGCACATTTGGTCATGAGTTCACCCATGGTTTTGATGATCAGGGAAGCAAGTACGATCAGTTTGGAAATTTAAATAACTGGTGGACTACTGAAGACAGCATTCGTTTTTATGCAAAGACAGGTGCCGTTGTAAATCAATACAATCATTATCTTGTGATTGATAGTTTGTATATTAATGGTGATATGACACAGGGTGAAAACATTGCCGACATTGGCGGTGTTGCAATGGGTCTTGAAGCATTCAAACAAACCAAGCAGTTTAAAGAAAATCAAACAATAGCAGGGCTTAATCCTATGCAACGTTTTTTTCTCGGCTATGCCTATGCATGGATGGTAAACATGCGTCCGGAAGCATTAGCAACAAGAGTGCTTACTGATGTGCATTCACCGGCTAAATTCAGAGTTATTGGCCCTTTGGTGAATATGCCGGAATTTTATGCTACTTTTGATGTAAAAGCAGGAGATAAAATTTTCCTTCCGGAAAATGAGCGTGTACATATCTGGTAGATTATTAACTTTAAAAAAACTTGTGTGATGAGAGAAGAATCAATAAAATATTATTCGCCAATCATTGGTCGCGATTTTGAAATGCTCATTTTCGGAGAAAGTGGTATTCCTGTAATTGCATTTCCAACAAGTATGGGAAGGCACTATCAAAACCGCGATTTCAAGTTAATTGAAAGTGTGGCAACTTATATCAATGATGGCTTTATTAAAATTTATTGTCCTGACAGCATTGATGAGATGAGTTGGTATAACACTCACATTCATCCTTCTGACCGTGTGCGAAATCATATCTTATACGATCAGATGATTTTAGAAGAAGTTGTAAGTCGTGCGCAAAAAGAAACCGCGCATGAAAAAGTAATAACTGCCGGATGTAGTTTTGGCGGTTATCAAGCTATAAACTTTGCATTTCGTCATCCTGAAGTTGTTGCACACACTTTCAGTATGGGTGGAGCTTTTGATATTAAAATGCATCTTGACGGTTTTTACGATGACAATGTTTATTTCAATAACCCACCGGATTATTTGCCCGATTTGGATAACGAGCATTTGTTTAAGATGGGAATAGTTCTTGGCGTAGGCGAACATGATTTTTGTATTGCACAGAACAAACGTCTTTCGGAAATTATGACTAAGAAAGGTATGGCTCATTGGCTCGATATTCGCCCCGGTGCCAACCATGACTGGCCGGTGTGGCGCGAAATGTTTCCGTCATACATTGAAGCATTACAAACAGCAAAGGTTTAGAATTCATAGTTTTTTTGTGAAAAGAGTTTATTGTCTCAGCTAATAGCATGGGGCTGCTTAAACATTTTTCTTTTACCGACAACCAACTACCGTTTACCGATATTTTTTTCTGTTTACTGAGTTTATTGATGCTATAGACCTATTAAGACTGTGAACTTGCTGTGAGGGCAACATATCTTTGTCCTATAATTCATAAAGAAGTAATAAAATGGAAAATCAAAAAGATAAATCAGGAATTGAAGACGTAAGAGAAGATGTATGGCGCAGATTTGAAAAAGATAATCAGCGTGGTAAAATATTTGGCGGCTTGATAATTATTTGTATTGGTGCATTATTGTTTGCCAGAGAAGCCGGTATTTATTTTCCGTCATGGATTTTTTCATGGCCAATGATATTGATAGTTGTAGGAATTTTTCTGGGTATAAAACATGCATTCCGAAATATGGCATGGATGGTGTTGGTACTTATTGGCGGATTATTTTTGATACGTAACAGTTTTCCTATTTTTGAATATAGAAATTTTATCTGGCCTGTTGTCATCATTTTATTGGGTTTGTTTGTTATTGTTAAGCCTTCTAGCCGTTTTCGCAGAGCCTGCAGACGAGGAAGGTTTCGTCCGCAAAATCCACAAGGTCAATATGGAAACTACACTAATATCCCGCCATCAGGAGAAGATTTTCTGGAAGCAGTTGCAGTTTTCGGAAGTATAAAAAAAAACATCATAAGTAAAGACTTTAAAGGGGGCGAAGTATCGGCTGTGTTTGGTGGTGCAGAAATTAATTTTATGCAAGCAGATATCCAAGGTAGGGTAGAGTTGGAAGTGAATCAGGTTTTTGGAGGAACAAAGCTTATTGTTCCGGCACATTGGGAGATAAAATCAGAAATTGCCGCAGTGTTAGGAAGTGTTGAAGATAAACGCCCGTTGCGCAATGCAACATTAACCGATGAAAAGAAGGTACTCATATTACGAGGTACCACTGTCTTCGGAGGCATTGACATTAATAGTTATTAATTTTTAATTTTTTTGTTTTCTAAACTAAATTGAAATGTATTATATAGCGAAAGTAATTTATCAGATAGTTATCAGTGGAAGTAAAAATAATCAGTTTGATGAGCAGCTTTTAATTATTAAAGCACAAACTATTGCCGATGCTTATTTGAAAGCACGTGCAATAGGAGCAGAAAAACAACATGAGTTTATTAATGATAAAAAGAATCCTGTTACATGGAAAATGATTGATGTTGCAGATATTACACCTGTTGAATCACCCGAGCATGGTTCTGTTGTATATTCGCAAGTTATAGAAGAAGACTCAGAATCGTTTATAGATTTTGTTAAACGAAAAGCACTGACGCTTCAAACACAATCACTTCTGTTTGCCTGATGAATAATGATTATTGAGAAATTAAAAAATTCAAGTGACCGGATTGTTTGGTGGCTTTGCTGGTACTTTTTTGTGGCAGCAGTGGTGCATCAGTTTGGTTTCGGCTGGTACTTGTCTTTTGCCGACAGTACAGTGATGCTGCTTTTATTATTTTTTACTTCGTGTAGCACCTATTTTGCATTCAATAAATTTCAAAAAATAGGAAACCGGTTTTTTGTGATATTGTGGAATATTGCCTTATCGCTGATTTCTGTTTTTATTTCAGGGTTGGTACTAACGTACTTAAATGTTGACGATGTAAAGTATTTAGCTTTTCTTGACTCATCAATGGTGGTTCGTTTTGCATGGTTTTTATTGATGAATCTTTTGGTAACTGTTATTTATGGTTTACAGGTAAATATACAGGAACACAAAAAATTAGAAGCACATAATAATGATACTGTCAGCCTGATGAAAGATGCAGAGCTTTCCGGATTGCGATTGCAACTACAGCCGCATTTTTTATTCAACAGCCTGAATTCTATAAATGCATTAATAGGCAGTGAACCTGCAAAAGCAAGAAGTATGGTATTGCAGCTTTCAGAATTTTTACGGGGCACTTTACAAAGAGATAATAAGAAACAGATAACGCTTCAGGACGAATTAAACCATCTTAAAATCTATCTTGAAATCGAGAAAGTCCGTTTTGGGCACCGATTGGTTACTAAAATGGAAATACCTGAAAACTGTTTGAATATGCTGGTGCCCCCGCTGATTTTACAGCCTATTGTGGAGAATGCCATTAAATTTGGCCTCTATGACACCACCGGTCAGGTAGCAATATCATTGCAGGTTGCTTGTAATGAAGGTCATTTGAAGCTGGTTGTTACCAACCCTTTTGATCCGGACACTGCTGCATCACAAAAAGGTACCGGCTTCGGCCTTGACGCAGTGCAAAGACGATTGTATCTGCTTTATGCACGCAACGATTTACTCAAAACAGAAAAAGGTGAAAATGTTTTCCTTACACAAATAAACATCCCTCAAATATGATTAAAGCAATTATAATTGATGATGAGCCTCTTGCCCGAGGCCTTGTATTAGAGTATCTTAAGGCATTTCCAAATATTGATGTTGTGCAGGAATGTAATGATGGGTTTGAAGGATTGAAAGCTATTCAGCAATTTCAACCACAACTGATTTTTTTGGACATACAAATGCCTAAGATTAATGGCTTTGAAATGCTTGAGTTGATTGAGAACCCACCAGGTGTGATTTTTACAACAGCATTTGATAGTTATGCAATAAAAGCTTTTGAAGCACATGCCATTGACTACCTCTTGAAACCATACAGCGAAGAGCGTTTTAATAAGGCAGTCTCTAAATTTTTGGGAGCAAATAGTAATGCACCTGCAATGGATTTAGTTAATGCAGAAAGCAATATTCTACCCGATGAAAAAAATCGTATTGTTGTAAAGGATGGAAGTAAGATTACAATTATTCCTGTTGATGATGTAGTTTACATTGAAGCTTATGATGATTATGTAAAAATACATACACAGAATGGCTTTAGGTTGAAGAAGAAAACCATGTCGTATTATGAAAACACACTTGACAGTGCACGATTTCTTCGTGTACACAGGGGCTATATCGTTAACCTTAGTCTCATTACCCGAATTGAGCAATATGAAAAAACATCACACATTGCATTGCTTAAAAACGGACAGAAAGTTCCATTGAGCAAGCAAGGCTATTCAAGATTGAAAGCTGTTTTAGGAATTTAAATTAATTAGAAAATGCTTTTTTATCTTTATGAAAGCTAATAGTCATTCTTGTTTTACAGGCTTTTTCTTTTTGTGCTTTAGCATCATCAGGGTTTGATTTTTCCAAAAATATAGCAGTTTTACAGGTGTAATTTGTCTTACCAGATTCAACCGAAAGGTGCGTGTTGACTTCAAATTTATAGGCTACGGCATCAGGTTTTATAAATGTGATTTGATAGTGGTTGTTTAGTTTAAGCTTAAATGTGTATTCCTTTGATATTTTCAAGCGGTTTACATTTCCGGACTCATCAGCAATAATAGCAACAATTGAATCATATAAATTATCTTCTGTCGAGATGTTAGTCTTTAGTTTCAGCCACTGAGCCTGACAGTTTACAGTGACGAAAAGCAATATAAACAGAAAACATGTTCTTGGCATTAACGTGCAGATTTTATTTGGTGCTTATACATTTGTACTGTATTTTGTAAACCAAAGTACAAAGCATCACTAATCAAAGCATGACCGATTGAAACTTCAACAATCTGCGGAATGTTTTTTATAAGATAATTAAGGTTGTGCAAATTTAAATCGTGCCCTGCATTAACACCAATGTTTAATGTGGCAGCATGCGTTGCTGCTTTTTGATAATCAGCAATTGCCTGTTGTGGCGATTTCTCAAACTCTGATGCATAGCGTTCAGTATAGAGTTCGATTCTGTCTGCACCAACGGTTGCTGCAGCATTTATTTGTTTTATGTCTGTATCCATAAAAAGAGATACTCTCATACCTTTTTGTTTTAACTCATCAACAATTTTTTTTAAAAATGCTTGCTCACGAATAGCATCCCAGCCTGCATTGGAAGTTAGTACCTCTGGCGAATCGGGCACCAAGGTAACCTGATGTGGCTTTACCAACATAACCAATTTCAAAAAGTCTTCCGAAGGATATCCTTCAATATTAAATTCTGTGGTAACACATTCTTTAAGCTCATAAACATCACGATAGCGGATATGTCTTTCGTCAGGGCGTGGATGAACAGTTATTCCTTCGCCACCAAAACGTTCAATATCTAAAGCTGCTTTAACCACATTGGGAATATTTCCGCCTCGGGCATTGCGCAATGTGGCAATCTTATTAATGTTGACACTTAGTTTACATGCTGTCATATACTCTGTAAATGTGAGACAAATGTACTATGTTTGCCGGCAGATTCGATTTGGGAAGAAATATTCATGAACACAAAGGCTTATATTAAAGATTTTATTCCACCATTAAAAAGTTCCGACACCGTAGTCAGAGCCTTGCAATGGATGCAGGCTTTTAATTTGAATCACCTGCCAGTTGTTGATGGCATAAAATACAAAGGCATTGTAACCGAAAACGATCTGAAAAAGATTGAAGATAAAGAAAAGGTGCTTGCAGATTGTGAATTGGAATACCAGAATGTTTACATTTTTGAGACGCAATATATTTATGATGCATTGGAATTAGTTACCGTAAAAGGTCTGAATATTGTTCCTGTTATCAGTAAAGAAGGTAATTATCGTGGACTTCTTACCTTGGTGGATATTATAGATTGTTTTGCACAAAACAGTTCAGTTAAAACACCTGGTGGTATCATTATTCTGAATGTTGAACGGAAAAATTATTCCATGCAGGAAATTGCCAGAATTACAGAATCTAATGGAGCATTAATTTTAAGTTCATCAGTCAATCAACTCCCGGACAGCGATATTTTTGAAGTTACCTTAAAGGTTGATAAACTTGATCTGTCGCGGGTTCTTGCAGGGTTTTACAGAATGGACTATAATGTTGTGGCATCATATCAGACAAGCGATTTGCCAACTGATTTAGAAGACCGTTATCAGGCATTTATGACATACCTTAATGTTTAAAAGCGCATTTTTAATAAATCTGTTTTTTGTATTTTGTTTTTGCAGTTTTGCTTCAGATTCTCTACAAGTAGATACAAATACAATCTATATAAGACAGATTGTTGTTACAGGGAATAAAGTAACACGCTATTCTGTCATTCAACGCGAGTTAGCCTTCAGTCAGGGACAAACAATGACTGTTGATGAGTTGGATAAAAAAATCACCAAGAGTAGAGAGAACTTATTGAATATTTCACTTTTTAATTTTGTGAACATCAATAAGCAACTTATCGGAAACGATATGTATGTGATAATAGATGTTGTTGAGCGTTGGTATATTTTTCCTGTGCCTATTTTCGAAGTGGTTGACCGTAATTTTTGGGAATGGTGGCGTGATAAAAATCTGAAAAAAGCCAATTATGGTTTTTATTTAAACTGGGAAAATTTCAGAGGCAGGAGAGAGAATGTAAAGTTGTTGCTTAGATATGGTTATTCGCAAAGACAGGGTTTTATGTACAGCATTCCCAGCATTGATAAGAGTCAAAATAATGGGTTGGTGTTTACTGCCTTACAAACAAGAATGCGTGAAATCCCCTACAAGTTGGAAAACAACAAATTGGTGTATTTTGAAAATGGAAATGAGTTTTTGAGAAAGGAATACATTGCAAACATAAGATTCATTCACCGCCAAGGATTCAATAAGACCTATACTTTTACCGGAGGTTATCAGTACAACATTATCTCCGATACACTACTTTCTCTCAACAGAGATTATTTTGTAAGTGGTCATAAGTATGAAAGCTATCCTGTAATTTCTTTTGAATATAAAGATGATGCCCGCGATATCAGGAACTACCCATTAAAGGGCTACTTTTTAAGTCTTGAGTTTACAAAATACGGTTTTGGCATAAGTGATAACGATCCGTCAGTAACCTATATAATAGCACATTTTAAAAAATTCTGGCAACTGAACAATTCATGGGCTACAGCATTTTCTTTTAAAGGTAAATTATCAGGAAACAATGATGTGCCGTTTTATAACCAGATAGCTTTGGGCTACAGAGGCGATTTAGTCAGAGGCTATGATCCCTATGTTATCAATGGTGAAAATTTTGCACTTTTTAAAAGTTTAGTAAAATACGCCATAATTCAGCCTAAATCATTTAATATTCCTGTTGGCTTGCCACAAAGTTTCACTCGAATACCATATGCCCTTTATGCTAATTTATTTTTTGATGCAGGGTATGTTCGCGACAAACGCTTCTATCAAAACAACCCATTATCAAACAAATGGCTCTACAGCTATGGTGCAGGACTTGACTTTGTAACCTACTATGATTTGGTGCTTCGTGGCGAGTTTGCCTTTACCGGAAATGGAAAATCCGGAATTTTTCTGCACCTTACAGCACCAATTTAATAACTTTGCTCGATGACAATTGCCGTATATGCCAGAAATGTAAATGAAAAAGTGCTTGCAGCACTCGATGTTGTATGGACGCAATTACGTCAGAATGAGGTTGATGTTTTGTTGTATGGAACCTTGTATCGTCATTTGAAAAAGTCAGGTAATGAAATGCAAAATGTTCATGTATTCAGCACTTCATCAGAGATAGCAGGTAAAGCCGATTTTCTATTCAGCATTGGTGGTGACGGTACCATATTGGACACCATTAAACTAGTAAAAAATTCAGGCATTCCTGTATTGGGTATCAACACCGGCAGACTTGGTTTTTTATCTATTGTATTGCCTGAGGCAATTACCGAAGCCATAAACAGTATTCTCAAAGGACACTATTCACTCGATAAAAGAGCAATGCTTAGGTTAGAAACCGATAAAGAAATATTTGGTGATGTGCCTTATGCTCTCAATGAACTTGCAATTCATAAGAAGGATAGCTCGTCAATGATAATAATTCATGCTTTTTTAAATGGAGAATACCTAAACTCCTATTGGGCAGACGGACTTCTGATTGCCACCCCCACGGGGTCAACAGGATATTCTTTAAGTTGCGGAGGGCCTGTAATTGCACCTGCATCAGGAAATTTTGTGATTACACCCATTGCTCCCCATAACCTTAATGTGCGTCCTATCGTAGTATCGGATAAAAATGTAGTTTCATTGGAAGTTGAAGGACGAAACCCATATTTTATGGCATCACTGGACTCCAGATCAGTAACCATAGATTCATCCGTACAACTGGCAGTCAGACGGGAGGATTTCAGTTTCAATCTGGTACGGTTCGATAACGATAATTTCCTTCAAACCTTAAGAAACAAGCTAAATTGGGGGCTTGATGCCCGTAATTGGTAAGAATATATTATAATTGTACCTGCAAATATTTGAAATGTTTATTTTTGTCAATAACCACCCGGGCTTATGAACGATAAATACAAGAAATTACTGCTTGTTGGCTTAATTTTAATTCCATTTTTAGGTAATGCACAAGTTGCTAAAAAGCGATGGAAGGCCTACCGTATTGAGTATATTGCAGGACTAGGAGTAACCAACTTTTTAGGTGAACTTGGAGGTGCCAACAGAGTAGGCTCACATGCCTTCCGAGATTTGGAATTTTCAATGACACGTCCTGCCGCTATGATCGGCTATCGCTACAAACTTTCACCAACGTTTGCCTGGTGCTCTAAATTCTCTTACGGAATAGTTTCCGGGGATGATGCATTAACAAAAGAGCATTTCAGAAACCAAAGAAACCTCAGTTTTAAATCCAACATATTTGAATTAAGTACCAACATCGAAATCTCATTCCTGCAAGAACAGGTCGGACACCGCTATAAACTTCGTGGTGTTAGGGGTATGCGAAATGTTGAAATCTCTGCTTATGGATTTTTAGGAATTGGCGTTTTTCACTTTAATCCAAAAGCTAAACTTGACGGACAATGGTATCAACTTCAGCCTTTAGGAACAGAAGGACAAGGTGTTGTTGCATCGAGAAGTAAATATAAGCGAACACAGTTATGCGTTCCTTTAGGACTTGGAGCAAAATATGCAATTGACCGTCAGATAAGCGTAGGTCTTGAATTAGGTCTGCGTTATACATTTACTGATTATATTGATGATGTAAGCAAAAGTTACTATTATGACAGAGGTGGTTCTTTGGTTGAAATCCTTGCAGACCGCAGTCATGATGATAACTCACATGTAGGTGAACAGCGTGGTGACCCCAGATGGAACGATGCCTATGTTTTCGCTATGTTTAATATTTGTTATAAAATAAGAACGGGTAGGGTAAATTATCCTATGTTCTGATGTAATTTTCAGAATATTTTTCCGTTTTTATTGCTGTTTTTCAGCCATGCGCAAAATTTTAATCTTATTTTTTACAATCGTGGTTCTTCAACCACAAAAAACATCAGCACAAAGTAGTGAGTTAGGATTATTGCTTGGTGTAGCTTCCTATAAAGGCGAAATAAACACACATCTTTTTAACCCAGAGGCCTTTAATCCAGCAGCAGGGCTTTATTATAAACGATGCTTAAACAGTTTTTGGTCATTTCGTTTAGGTTTAACTTATGGACAGATAACAGGAAGTGATGCCATAGCCAAGGAGGATTTTAACCAGTACAGAAATCTTTCTTTCAGGAGTGATATTTGGGATGCAAGTGCCTTGTTTGAGTTTAATTTTTTTCCATTCCAGACTGCTTCGGAACACTCTTCTAAAATAGCTCCATATCTGGTTGCAGGAGTTACATTCTTTCATCACAACCCACAAGGTTTTATCAATGGTTCGTGGCACGATTTGCAGCCTCTGGGCACCGAAGGGCAGGGTAGTGGACTACCTAACACAACTGGAAAATACAAACGTGTGCAGTTTGCTTTTCCTATGGGTGGTGGAATAAAATTTAAATTGTCGAACAGGTTTTCTCTTTCTGTTGAAGCTATTGCACGAAGAACTTATACCGATTATTTAGATGATGTAAGTACAGTATATCCCGATCAGAATGAACTGAGGAACACAAACGGTGTTCTTGCAGCTGAACTTTCTGACAGAACAATATTTGCCGGCTCAAATATTAATGCAAAACGTCAAAGAGGAAATGCCTCTGATAAAGACTGGTATATGATGGGTGGCGTCACCATCAATTGGACACTTTCAAAGAAATATACCGATAAGTGTAAACCTTTCCGTACCAAGCTGAGATAATATTTTTACGTACTCAGTTTAATCTTCCACCCAAACTTTTAACTAATTTTGCATTCCGTTTTTTTACGAATGGATTTACTTAAAGATTTAAAAGAAAAATATACAGCACATCCTGCTGTACAGGAACTCTTTTTGCAAATAGGTAAACAAGCTTCAAAAACACACCTTCAAAGTACTGCCGGTTCTGCTTCATCATTTATTGCATCTGCAACTTTTGAACATGAACCTGCCCCAATGCTTTTTATTTTACCCGACAGAGAGGAAGCTGCCTATTTTCTCAACGACATGGAGAACCTGAATCCGGGAAAGAAAGTATTTTTCTTTCCTTCTTCCTATAGAAAGCCGTTTAAACTGAATGCACATGAAAATGCATCTATTCAAATGCGTACAGAGGTGCTCAGTCATATCAATAAGCACAGTCAGTCCTTTATTGTAGTATCGTATGCAGAAGCTGTTGCAGAGAATGTTGTAACACGACATGCACTTGAGAAAAACACTATTGAAGCACGTGTGGGTGAGCATCTAAGCATTGATTTCGTAAATGATTTTCTCACAGAAAACAATTTTCATAGAACTGATTTTGTTTTTGAACCGGGACAGTTTGCCATTAGAGGAGGTATTGTTGATGTTTATTCCTATGCCTATGAGTTGCCTTTCAGAATAGAGTTTGATGGTAATAAAATTGAATCCATTCGCTCATTTGATCCGGTGACACAATTGTCCGAAAAGAATCTTCACTTTGTTACTGTCATTCCAAACATTCAAACTGAAATGCAGCAGAATGTAACAGAGTCGTTTTTTAAATTTCTTCCTGAAAATACTTTAATATGGACGCGTGATCTTTCTTATTCGCTTAGTTACCTTGATGAAAATTTAACAGTGCTTAAAAATCAGTCATCTGAAAATGATGAAACAGAAGAAGGTGATGATCCAAAAATTATTTATGATTCTATTGAAGAAATTAAATCTGTTCTAACGGCCTTCAGGCAGGTAGAGTTTGGTTTAAAAGCATTCTATGAGAATGCAGTTGGAATAAAATTCAATATACAAACACAACCACAGTTCAATAAAAATTTCAATTTACTTGCCGGTTATTTAATAGAGAATAGCGAAAAACAGTTTAAGTCATACATTTTTTCTGATTCGGCTAAACAAGTGGAACGCATCTATGCCATTTTTGACGATTTAAGTTTTAAGAAAGAAATTCAGCGTGACGATATACACTTTAATCCTGTTTACACTTCCTTGAACAAAGGCTTTACCGATTTGGATATAAAAGTCTCTCTATTTACAGATCATCAGATATTTGATCGTTATCATCGTTTTAAACTTCGTAAAAATTACAGCCGCAACGAAGCTATTTCCATTAAAGAACTTTATAGCCTCAAACCCGGTGATTATGTAACACATATTGATCATGGTGTCGGGCGATTTGGTGGTTTGGAGAAATTAAACATAGATGGCCGTCAGCAAGAGGCAATCAGATTGGTGTATAAAGACAATGATATTCTATATGTAAGTATTCACAGTCTGCATCGTATAGCGCGATTTACGGGTAAAGACGGAACTGCGCCATCGCTCAATAAGTTGGGTAGTACATCATGGGCATCGCTCAAACAAAAAACAAAGAAGAAAGTAAAAGATATTGCCCGTGATTTGATTGCACTTTATGCCAAGCGAAAATCTCAGGAAGGGTTTGCCTATGCCCCCGATAATTATCTGCAAACAGAATTGGAAGCAAGTTTTATCTATGAAGATACTCCCGACCAGATAAAGGCAACACGAGATGTAAAGAAAGATATGGAAAGTGCATCGCCAATGGACAGGTTAATTTGTGGTGATGTTGGATTTGGAAAAACAGAAATTGCCATTCGTGCAGCTTTTAAAGCCGTAAACGACAGTAAGCAAGTCGCTATATTAGTTCCTACAACAATATTGGCAATGCAGCATTACAGAACCATTAGCGAAAGATTGAAAGATTTTCCGTGTACTATTGATTACATCAATCGTTTTAAGTCAACTGCACAACAAAGCGAGACACTGCGTAAACTCGCAGCAGGTAAAATTGATATTATCATTGGCACACACAGACTGCTGAGCAAGGATATTAAATTCAGTAATCTTGGCTTGTTGATTATTGATGAAGAACAGAAATTCGGTGTTGCAAGTAAAGAAAAAATAAAATCACTTAAAGTAAATGTTGACACACTAACATTAACGGCAACACCCATTCCAAGAACACTGCAGTTTTCATTGATGGGTGCACGAGATTTGTCAATCATCAACACGCCACCACCTAATCGCTATCCGGTAACAACAGAGTTACATACGTTTAATGACAAAGTTATACGCGAGGCAATTATGTATGAGGTTTCGCGTGGAGGTCAGGTCTTTTTTGTTCACAACCGTGTTCAGGATATTCACGATATTTCTGATATGATCAGGAAACTTTGTCCTGATGTAAAAATAGTTGTAGGTCATGGGCAAATGGACGGCAGTCAGCTTGAAGAAGTGTTGATGACTTTTATTGAGGGTGATGCAGATGTTTTAGTGGCTACAACCATTATCGAATCCGGAATTGATATCAGTAATGCCAATACGATTATCATCAATCAGGCACAAAATTTTGGATTGAGTGATTTGCATCAGATGCGAGGCAGGGTAGGGCGAAGCAATAAAAAAGCTTTTTGTTATTTGGTGGCACCACCACTCACTGTGTTAACGCCAGAGGCACGTCAAAGGCTGCAGGCCATAGAAGAATATTCTGATTTAGGAATGGGATTTCAGGTAGCTTTGCGCGATTTGGATATTCGTGGTGCAGGAAATTTATTGGGAGGCGAACAAAGCGGTTTTATTTCTGAAATTGGATTTGAAATGTATCAGAAAATCTTAGACGAAGCTTTGATAGAATTGCGTGAGTCCGATTTTAAAGAATTATTTCCTGCTGATGATAACAAACCGATTGTTGCCGATTGTCAGATTGAAACCGATCTTGAAATTTTGATTCCTACACGTTATGTAGAGAATATTGTTGAACGATTGAATCTTTACAAAGAGTTGGATGATGTTGAAACAGAAGAGAAACTAAGTGCTTTTGAAAGTCAGCTCCGTGATAGATTCGGGCCTGTGCCAAAACAGGTTAAGGAGTTGTTTGAAACCATCAGACTACGATGGAAAGCAAAATCATTAGGTTTTGAAAAACTTATTTTAAAGAATGGGCAATTAAAGGGATACCTTGTTTCCAATCCTGATTCGCGTTTGTATAAAAGCGATTTGTTTACGCAGATTATCAATTTCGTTAAAGGCAATCCATCACGTTGTCGTATGAAAGAAGATAAAGGAAAACTGAGTTTAACCTTTTATAAGATTGAAACTGTAAACGATGCGAATACCGTTTTCCAGAAGATGCTTAACCCATCTGTGGCTACTGCATAGACTGAATATTGTACATTTGCAACCGCTAATTTGGTCCTGTAGTATAATGGATAGTACGCAGGTCTCCGGAACCTGAGATTCGAGTTCGACTCCCGACAGGACCACTTTTATTTTGATTCCTATTTTACTTGCAGAAATTTTCCAGGCCTCTCCGGATCAGCAATAAACCATGCTGTCTGACCATTTGCATCCTTCCCTAAACGAGCTCCGGGTATTGGCGGATGTTGTCCGTTACCATTTTGCAGATGACCGTTAGACTTGACTTTAAAATGATCACTGTTTTTATCTGAAGGAATGAAGCCGATTTCACAGAGCTCAGATAAACTTTCTTTGAATTTTGAAACTACAAAGTCAACATCAGCATCAGTAAAGGCAAGTGTTAAAAAGCATGGAAAACCATCCATTATGTGAACTCCTTTATAACGCATCATTGCAAAAAGTAATTCAGTGTAATGTGGTTCTGTTTCCCATTTACCTTTGAATAAAGAACCAAAGGTTACTAATTTAAATGGAGAACCTAATTTTTTACTGTGTGCATTTACTTCGTCAACCAATCTTTGTGTTTTAGCATTAAGTTTCTCATATAGGGGCTTACCTTCTTTTTTAAGATACAGCAAGACCTCTTTCATTGCAGCCATAGCCAATGGGTGACGCACAAATGTGCCTGCAAAATAAGTAACACCTACTTCCGGTATAGAATGGTCACCATACTGCCAGAATCCACCATCTAAGGCATCCATGTATTGTTTCTTTCCTGCGATTGCCCCAACAGGCATATTCCCGCCAATTACTTTTCCATAAGTACTCAGGTCGGCATCAACACCATAATATTCCTGCGCACCGCCCAAACGTAAACGGAATCCTGTTATCACCTCATCAAATATCATCAATACATTATTTTCTTTGGTGAGTTTCCTAACCTCATGAATAAATTCCTTAGGATGAAAATCGGCTCTGCGTGACTGGATAGGTTCAATCATAACTGCAGCAATTTCGTCCATGCGCTCACGGATAATCTGTAAACTTTCTTCTGTGCCATAATCAAGAACAAGCATGTTTTGTACCGACTCTGGCATAATTCCCGCTGCTGCAGGAAATGATTTTAATTTTTTTGTTCCGCGAACAATCACTTCATCATTGATACCATGATACGATCCATTAAAACAAATGATAAGATTTCTACCAGTAACTGTTCTGGCTATTCTCATAGCACCGAGTACAGCTTCGCTGCCTGTATTGCAAAACCCTGCACGGTCATAGCCTGTTAGTTCACAAATTAATTGTGCACACTCTCCGGCAAGTGGAGTCTGCGGACCCAGTTCAACACCTTCTTCCAATTGTTTTTTCCATGCATTGAGTAACAAATCGCTACCCCAGCCAAAAAAGTTGGAGCCAAAACCATTCAACACATCTACGTATTCATTGTTGTCAATGTCCTGAAATTTTACTCCTTTAGATTTGTTAACTACAACCTGGTAGATAATTTCTTTTAATGCAGGCTTAAATCCGGTAACCACACGTGGATCGGCAAGTACGCTGCGATAGTCCTGGCAATATTTTTTTGAAGCTTTTGTTTTATCTGTATAAGCTGCAATAAATTGTTTCAGCCATTTTTCTTGCTCCGTAGTAATATCATCAGACGATGCTTTTTCAATTCTGGCAATTGCGCCAAATGGTTTTGCCAGTTCAGCTTTCTCATTCTCGCTGACATCTTCTTTTTTAGTATGAGATTTTATTTCAACAGCTTTTTCAATATGTGCCTGAACCGATGGCGCAAACTGTTGTAGTGGCTGATTCATTTGTTGCATCATCATCTGCATCATTTGCATTTGTTGCATCATCATCATCTGCATGGGGTTCATTCCTGTTGTTTGCATTACGGGTTGTTGCGTTGCCATATTGGGTTGCTGCATTGTCTGTTGCGATGCAACATTTGCTGCAGGCATTGCATCTGCAGGCAGTTTAGCATCCAAATGCGCAGCCAGTGATTGCAATGATGAGAACTCTTCATTGAGTTGTCTGAACGTAATTTTTACTCCATATTTTTTGCTGATGGTTAAGGCTGCTTGTGTCAGAAAAAGTGAATCCAGCCCTAAATCAAGGAAGCTTGCACTGCTGTCGTTGCCAAGTTCCATTCCTGACGATTCTTCCAGAATTGTTTTTAACTCTGCGGTGATAAGATCTTTTCTATTCATTGTTGTTGTATTCGATTGTTGATTATTTACATATCCTGAATTGTTATAAGAATTTTCAGGAGTTGAGTATGAGTTATCGGAATGAGTATTTGGAGTGGTTGTTATTGGGTCAAGCCAATACCTCTTTTTTTCAAAAGGGTAGGTAGGCAGCGCCATGCGTTTTCTTTTTTCAAGAGCATAAAAATTTTGCCAGTCAATAGCAGCGCCACTCATCCAAAGCTGACCTAAGGCAAAAAGTATTTGCTCCCATTCTGCATAATTATCTGCTGTATCACTCAGTGAAGAAATTGCTATTTGTTTGGCAGGTTCTTTTGCCTGTTGTTTAGCTAAAGTAGCAGCAGTATTTCTTGGCCCGCATTCCAATAAGATACGTTGTGGCTTGTCACTCCACAAGGTTTGAATACCTTCAGCAAAACGTACCGTTGCTCTGACGTGATTCATCCAATATTCCGGATTGGTTGCTTCAGCATCTGTAATCCATTTTGAAGTGGCTGTTGAAACAAAAGGTATGGTAGGCTTATTAAGTTTAATTGATTTTACTTTTTCAAGAAATGGTTTCAACATAGGCTCCATCATTGGAGAGTGAAATGCATGTGAAGTCACTAATAACTTCGCTGTTATTTCACGCTTTTCCAATGATTTTTGAAGTGCTTCAATATTTTCTGTCGGACCGGCAACTACGCAAAGTGCAGGACCGTTTATAGCTGCAATAGAACATGAAGAATCAATTTCCTTCTCAATCTCTGTAGCTGCCTTGCGAACACTTAACATACTTCCATGAGGCAGTTCCTGCATCATACGTCCGCGATTTGCAACAAGCATCAGTGCATCTTCTAAGGAAAATACTCCGGCAAAATGTGCAGCGGCAAACTCACCTATGCTGTGACCGATAAAACCCTTTGGTTGAATACCCCAGCTCATCCATAGTTTTGCTAACGCATAGCCGATAGTAAATAATGATGGTTGAGTATAGATAGTTTCTTTTAAAAGATTTTCCGCTTTTTCTTTATCAGCATCTTTTGGATAAAGAATAGTACGTAAGTCAATACCTAAATGAGGTTGCAAAATATTGCAGCATGTGTCAACAGCATCTTTAAATACTATTTCATCATCATACAAGTTTTTGCCCATGTTGACATATTGTGAACCTTGTCCGGGAAACATAAAAATGATTTCAGGATTGCCTGTTGTTAACTCACGCGAAGCAGTTTTTTTAGGATTAGCTTGTTGAATAGCAGATGCTATCTCTTGTACATTACCACCTGAAATAATTCTGCGATGATTAAAATATTTTCTTCCTGTTTGTAAAGTGTAAGCTATGTCTGCAAGACTGGCATTTGGGTTTTTCTCTAAAAAAGATTGTAGATTTTTTGTTTGTAAATCCAATGCATCCTTTGTTCTTCCGGAAAGTAAAAACAAATGTTTCTTTCGTGCAATGCCGGATTCAATTTTTTGAGGAGCTTCTTCTACTACCACATGAGCATTAGTTCCGCCAACACCAAAGGAGCTAACACCTGCACGTAATGGTGTACCATCTTCGGTGGTCCATTTTTTTAATGTGGAATTAACATAAAATGGAGAAGCATTAAAATCAATTGCCGGATTTGCTTTTGAATAATTCAGTGAAGCTGGGAGTATTTTATTTTTTAGTGCAAGACAGGTTTTAATAAGTCCTGCCACGCCTGCTGCCGGTGTCAGGTGTCCGATATTGGTTTTTACAGAACCAACAGCACAAAATTGTTTTTTGTCAGTCTTACTTCTGAATGCCTGAGTGAGTGCTTCAATTTCTATTGGGTCACCAAGCGGTGTAGCTGTTCCATGTGTTTCAATGTATGAAATGGAATCGGGTGACACACCTGCCTTGGCCTGCGCCATAGCAATAACTGCTGCTTGCCCTTCAACACTTGGTGCCGTAAAACTTGCTTTGTCGTTGCCATCATTATTTAAAGCTGCACCTCTTATAACTGCGTAAATCTCGTCACCGTCTTTTAAAGCATCTTTATATCTTTTCAAAATAACGGCCCCAGCACCATCACTAAAAACCGTTCCGTTTGCACCGGTATCAAATGCTCTGGTATGCCCGTCTTTACTAAACATCCCACCTTCATTATAGATATGACCACTGTTTACAGGGACTGTGATAGCCACACCTCCTGCCAATGCCATATCACATTCACGGTTCAAAAGACTTTCATAGGCAAGTGTCACTGCCGTGAGCGATGTTGAGCATGCCGTGTGTACACTCACAGCCGGCCCTTTTGTATTAAATTCATAAGCTAATCGGGTAGCAATATAATCTTTTTCATTGGCTGTCATTGTCTGAAATGAGCCTACGCGGTTAATTGCTTCCTTGTTATGAAAAACATTATTGGGAAAGTAAGTGTTGTTACCCATACCTGCAAACACTCCTATCAACCCGTCATACTTGTCAGGAGAGTAACCTGCATGTTCAATAGCCTCCCATGCTACCTGTAAAAATATTCTTTGCTGTGGATCTGTTACCTCAGCCAATCGTGGATTCATATTAAAAAACGGAGCATCAAATTTGTCGGCATCTTCAATAATACCTCGAACAGCCACATAATTTTCATCGTTTTTTTCTTCTTCCGACACTGCATTATCCAATTCCTGTTTCTTGAAAAATGATACAGTTTCTTTGCCGTCAACAATGTTTTTCCAGAATTCATCAACATTGTTTGCACCCGGAAAACGACCTGCCATTCCAATAACAGCGATACCGTCTTCGACATTTTCAATTTTGCCTTTTATATTGGATGAGAATCGTTCTTGTGCATTCTCGTAAAATGATTTTGTTGCAGATCCGTTATTTAAAAATTTTGTCAAAGAAAAAATATCAGGATGCTGATACATTTTAACAACAGGGAGGTCTAGATTATACTCCTGTCTAAGCTCGGCTATAAATTTTAATGCAAGAAGTGAATTGCCTCCAAGATCAAAAAAGTTGTCATTAATACCAACCTGATCAATCTTGAGTAACTTACTCCATGTCTTGGAAAACGTTTTTTGCAAATCTGTTTCCGCAGCAACAAATATAGTGCCTATGTCAGGTCTTTGATTTGATGGTGCTGGCAAACCTCTGCGGTCAATTTTTCCTGAAGGTGTGCGTGGAAATTCTTCAACCTGTACAAATGCCGAAGGCATCATGTATTCTGGCAGTTTGTCTTGCAGGAATTGACGAAGTTCTCCTGCTAAAATTTTCTTATTGAAATTCGGCAGACAGTATGCAACCAATCGTTTATCTCCGGGCTCATCTTCACGAGCAATTACAACAGCTTGTTTTACTGTTGCATGTTTATCGAGCGTTAATTCTATTTCGCCTAATTCTATTCTGTAACCTCTTACCTTTACCTGACCGTCAATTCTTCCGAGGTATTCAATATTGCCATCGGGCATATATCGGGCAAGGTCACCGGTTTTGTAAAAATACTTGCCTTGTGTATTAATAAATGGATTTTCAAGAAATCGTTCCTTTGTTAAATCATCTCGGTTCAGATAACCTTTTGCAACGCTTACACCTCCAATGTAAAGTTCACCTTCTTCATTATCTGCAACAACATTTCCATCGTCATTCAGAATATAAATTTCAGCATTATCAATGGGTTTACCAATTGAAGGCAATGCAGCCCATTCATCAGGATTTGAAGAAAGTTTGTATGCTGTAACAACGTGCCCTTCTGTTGGTCCGTAATGATTCCAAAGTGTGCAATTTTTATTTTTCTTAAAAAAGTTTCTGATAAACTGCGTTGATTGTAATTGCTCTCCTGCTGTTATTACTTCTTTAAGACAGCTTAAATCTCCTTCAAAATTTTCTGCAACTTCACATAAATGCTGAAGCGCAATAAATGGTAAAAACAGACGGTTGATTTTTTCGTCTGCAACAAAGTTTAAAAGGTTTATAGCATTCAACCGCATTTCATCTTCAATCATCACCAAGGTGCCACCACAGCTTAGTGTAGAAAAAATTTCCTGAAATGAAACATCAAAACTAATGGGAGCAAATTGTAGTGTTTTTGTTGAACCCAAAACTTTGGTATTTTTTAATTGCCATAAAATTAAATTAACCAAAGGTTTGTGAGGCATGGCTACACCCTTTGGCATTCCCGTTGATCCACTGGTAAAGAGTACATAGGCAATATCATCAGAAGAATGAACTAATGCTTGAGTTAGTGGTGAAGAATTATTTTCAAAAATTTCTTCAATTAAAATTTTTTCTGCCTCAGTTGTAGGTATTTTATTCGAAAGGTTTTTATTGGTTATGAGCAACGGCATTTGCGCAGTCTTAATCATATATTCCAATCGCTCTTGCGGGTATTCAGGGTCAAGAGGAACATATCCGGCACCTGCCTTCAGAATTCCAAGTACACCAACAATGAGATTACAACTGCGCTCAATACAAAGCCCAACAAGGTCACCGGGTTTTACTCCTTTGTTTATCAGAGATTGTGCAAGAATTCCGGCTTGCTTTTGTAGCTGCTTATAAGTTAATTTCTCAGAATGAAAATATACGGCAATTTGGTCAGGTGATTTAGAGGCCTGAATATCAAAAAAATCAATCAACAACATATCCTTGTTAAAGGGTGCTTTGGTAAAATTGTAATGGTGCGATTTCATTAAGTTGGTGGTTTAATAACTATTATGTGCCGCCCTTCGGTACAACTATATTGTACGGAAGCGAATATAATAAGTTTCACTTAATGTTTTAGTGATTTTTGGTGTATGTGCCCGATGGCAAATTGTAGTTTGAAAATCAGGATGTAAAAATTTAGCCAATTGAGTGATTACAGGGAGAAAAGACGGAGATTTGTTAAAAAAATTATTCAAATTGATTTGACTGTAATTCTGGCCCTGCATCATAAAAATATAGTGTTCCAAAGCCGGTATTGATATAGTTCTTCTCAGCAACAGTAAATCCCTGATTCCTCAACAACCCTTTGAATTTTCCCTGTTTTAGGTCATCAGTAGTTTTATGACCTCCAACCCATTGCAAGACCTTAAACCCTGCTGCCGAAAAAATAGTTTGAGGTTTTCCCCAATCCATTATAATCAAATGTCCGTCATTGGTCAATATTCGTTTTATTTCCTGCAAGGTTTTAATTTTTTCATCCGGAATTAAATTGCAGAACAACAAACTTGCAACTACTGTAGTGTTGCTTTTATTTTCAAACGGCAAAAGCGAAGCAGGCACATTAATCAGAGAAATTCTATGTTGCGGTAATTTATTCAACTTCCGCTCCAAAATGGACAGTGCTTTTTTATCAACATCAACTGCGTAAATCCGTGCAGCGGGGAATTTTTTTGCAATGGGCAGGGTAAGACCACCTGTACTGCAACCCAACTCAATTAAACTATCATTTTTTACTGTTTCAATTATGTTGATAATAACATCTCGTAATTTTTTTTCAGGCAACAAAATACCAAAAAGGAAATTATAAAAAGGTGTAAGAAAGTGAAAGCGTAGTGATGGAACAAACTCAGCCACTTCTTATGCTTTATGTGTACATTCCTCCATTCACATGTAGTACTTGTCCGGTTATATAGGTACTTAAGTCAGATGCAAAAAATAATACTGCATTAGCAATGTCATCCACTGTTCCACCACGTTTCATAGGTATAACATCTGTCCAACCTTTTACTGTTGCCGGGTCTAAGGCTCCGGTCATTTCAGTTTCAATAAAACCCGGGGCTATGGCATTACAACGAATATTTCGGGAGCCTAATTCTAATGCTACAGACTTTGTAAAACCTATCATTCCAGCCTTGCTTGCAGCATAGTTTGCTTGTCCGGCATTACCTTTTTCTCCAACAACAGAGGTAATGTTGATAATAGAGCCCGAGCGCTGTTTAAGCATTGACTTTTGAATATGTTTTGTGGTGTTAAAACAAGATTTAAGATTTGTGCGTATAACTTCATCAAATTGCTCTTCCGTCATTCGCATCAACAAATTATCGCGTGTTATACCTGCATTGTTTACCAAAATGTCTATCTTTTCAAAATCAACCAAAACCTGATTTATCAATTGTTCGGCTGCATTAAACTGTGAAGCATCACTTTGATAGCCTTTAGCTTTTACACCATGTGATTTTAAAGTATTTTCCAGCTCCATGCCTTTTTCAGGTGAAGACAAATAGGTAAAAGCAATATGTGCACCATGTTGTGCCAACATGAGTGCAATGCCTCTTCCAATACCACGTGAAGCACCGGTTATTAATACAACTTTGTTTTCGAGTAATTTCATACCATTAGATTTTGACAATTGAATTAAAGTTCTACATTTGCGGTTCAAATATATAGCTAAACTTTAAAAGTGATGAAAAAACTATTATTCAGTGTTGCTTTAGTAGCAATGGCGTTAACCGTAAACGCACAAAAATTTAAAATTGGTTTAGGTGGTGGCTTTAACAGCACCTGGCTGATGAATAAAAATGTTTTCGATGCTGATGACGATTTAAATGTTGCCATGTCTTTTGGCGGTCAGTTCGGTTTGAAAACTCAGTATTATTTTAATGACAAATTGGGATTAGAATTAGGTATTATGCGTGCCGGTCACAATCAGAAGTATGATTTGAATGATGGTAATGAACAACTTACTTTAAAATTGCGTTATATGGATGTGCCATTATTGCTTCGTTTAGGTGGTGATAAAGGTGGTTATTTTGAATTTGGACCTCAGTTCAGTTTTCTCAATAGTGCCAAGGATGTTGATGATGATGGCGATTCACATAATGTGAAAGGTTCACTTAAAGGGGCCAATGTTGGTATTGTAATTGGATTTGGTGTGGATGTTGATTTGAGCGAACAATTTACTTTGGCAGCAGGCATGCGTTTAGGTTATGGTTTCAGTGATGTTACCAAGAAATATTCCAATGCTATTGATATGGCAGCAGATATAGATGATATGTCAGGAGCTACTTATTGGGCAAATTTCAAAGATGGTACTTCCGGCAAATTCAGTTATAAAACAACTTCAAGAGTGTATGGTGGTATTCATTTAGGTGTTCTTTATACCATCCCTACAGGAAATTAATAACATCCATTAAATTATAAAATTAGCCGCTTCAATATTGGAGCGGTTTTTTTATGGATTAAGGTTTATTTATTTTTGGCATCATTTTAAATTTTTATAAGTAAAAAAAATGTGTGGCATTGCAGGGTTTGTTGATGAAATAGGTGATGGCGAGAAATTGCTTGCCACAATGCTTAATGCCATAGCACATCGTGGCCCCGATGCCTGTAAAACATACATCCATGAGAATATACATCTCGGACACAATAGGCTGAGCATAATTGATTTAAGTGCAAATGCCAATCAACCTATGCACGACAACGGCCTGACAATTGTTTACAATGGAGAAATATACAATTACATTGAGATTAGAACAGAACTGGAAAAGAGTGGAGAGGTCTTTAAAACAAAAAGTGATACAGAGGTAATTTTAAAAGCCTATCAGCGGTGGGGAGAAAAATGTGTTGAATATTTTGTTGGTATGTGGGCATTTGCCTTGTGGGATCAGCATGAAAATAAGCTTTTTTGCTCTCGTGATAGATTCGGAATAAAACCGTTTTACTACATAAATAGCAATAATAAATTTTATTTTGGGTCGGAGTTCAAGGCATTGAAGCCTACTCCTGTTTTTTCAAATGAAATAAATCAGTATCAGGTGTTGCGTGGCTTGCAAATGGGGTGGATCTGCTATGAGGATGAAACCTACTTTGATGTTATCAAAGCATTACCTGCAGCGCATAATCTGGTGTTTTATCGTGATAAAGCAGAGATTAAAATCTTTCGTTACTGGTCGTTGCAGACAGGTGTTTATTCCAATAAGAGTTTTGATGAAAAGTGCTCTGAGTTTTATGAGTTATTTTCTCAGTCAGTAAAGTTGCATTATAGAAGTGATGTGCCTGTGGCCAGTTGCCTTAGCGGAGGATTAGACAGCAGTGCCATTGTGAGTATGGTGCAAGAGCAGCATCCCGGAATGTCTTACAAGACGTTCAGCATTTATTACGAAGGCAAGGGTGATGTTGATGAGCGACCTTTTGTGAATGAGGTTCTGAAAAAATATCCTGCTCTGAAACCTTATTATTTTTCACCTACCGATAGTCAGGTGGCGGAGCATTTCCATCATGCTTTATATCATGCTGATATTCCAAGTACAGGTTCATCTTTTATTTCTCAATATTTTCTGATGAAACTGATTAAAGAACAAGGAATAAAAGTTGTGTTGGATGGTCAGGGTGCTGATGAATATCTGGCAGGATACAAACATACCTTTTATCGAATGGTTGCCGATGTGCTTTCTTCAGGACAAGTTAGTCAGGCGCTGGCGCTGACAGGCATTGTGGCAAAGAATCAAGAATTATCTTCTATGCAGCATTTAGCACATATAGGCAAAAGTATATTGAGTGTTGTAAACAGTGAACAAAAATTATATGCACTTGAATATCTGAAATATTATCCGTTTTTGGGTAAGGATAAGCATGTTCCATTTTGGTTAGACAAGGTTGATGGCAACAGAACTGATAACTTTTTATACCATCTTCTTTTTAATACAAGCTTACCATCACTGCTGCAATACGAAGACCGTAACAGCATGGCATTTTCTATTGAATCGCGAGTGCCGTTTTTAGATCACCGCTTGGTAGAATTTTCATTTGGCTTAAGCAATGCAGAGAAAGCTAATGGCATTTTTACCAAATGGATTATGCGCAGTGCCTTACAAAATGTATTGCCACCAAAAATTGCCTGGCGCAAGGATAAGAAAGGTTTTGTAACTCCCGGAGAAGTGAAATGGCTCAGAGGTCCTTTGGCACATTTAATAGAAAACGACTTTGGTAAACTCGATTTTCTGAATCAGAATAAGATAAAAAGAATAATTACAGACTATAAGAATGGCGACAATAGCTATGCCTTGCTGGTTTGGAGACTTTGCACATTAGCCTATTGGCAAAAACACTTCTGTTGATATTTATAAGTCGTTTGCTTTTTCAATCAATTCAGCAATATCAAGCACCTTTACAGAATCTTCTTTATTGAAATTTTTCACACCGTCAGTAAGCATTGTCATACAAAAAGGACAGCCTACGGCCACATAGTCCGGTTTGGCTTCCAAGATTTCTTCTGTACGTTCAATATTGATGTCTTTAGTTCCATTTTCCGGCTCTTTAAACATTTGTGCGCCACCTGCACCACAACAAAATCCGTTAGCACGGCTTCGTTTCATCTCAAATAATTCTGCATCCAATTTTTTAATCACATCACGAGGTGCTTCGTACACATCGTTGCCACGACCTAAATAACAAGGGTCATGGAATACAATTTTCTTTCCTAAAAATTTTCCGCCATTAACAATCAATTTACCATCATTAATCAATTGCTGAAGTAACATGCTGTGATGTATAACTTCGTAATGACCGCCTAACTGAGGGTATTCATTTTTAAGTGTATTAAAACAATGTGGACAGGCCGTGACAATTTTTGAAATATTATAGCCATTCATAATTTGAATATTCATCAACGCCTGCATCTGAAATAAAAATTCATTACCAGCGCGTTTGGCTGGATCACCATTGCAATTTTCTTCTGTACCAAGAACAGCAAATGAAATATTACAAGAGTTTAAAATCTTTGCAACTGCTTTTGTGATTTTTTGTGCACGCTGATCAAAACTTCCGGCACATCCAACCCAAAATAATATATCTGGTGATTCATTGGCCGCAAGAAAATCAGCCATTGTTCTTACTTTTAAGGTCATGGTGTATTATTTTCTAATCAATCTTCATTTTTCCAATTCAGGCGGTCAGCAGGTGAAAACTGCCATGGTGCCTGATTATTTTCAATTTTAGTAAACATGCCGTTGAGTTCTGCCGGAGCTTGCGATTGTTCCATTACCAAATACCTTCTCATATCAATGATGATCGAGAGGGGATCAATATTTACAGGACATGCTTCAGTACAGGCATTACAGGTTGTGCAGGCCCATAACTCCTCAGGTAAAATATAATCGTTTAGCAGAGCCTTATTATCGTCATGTTCCTTTCCGAATTTATCAATATTTTTTCCTACTTCGTCAAGGCGGTCACGGGTGTCCATCATAATCTTTCTTGGAGATAATAATTTGCCTGTTGTATTTGCAGGACAAACAGAAGTGCATCGGCCACATTCTGTGCAGGTATAGGCGTCCATCAATTGTTTCCAACTAAGATCGCGCACATCTCTGGCACCAAAGCGCATAGGAGTTTCAGTAGGTGGAGGAGGAGGCAATGATGGATCCATCATTAGCTTAACCTCATTGGTAACACTCTCTAAGTTTGTTAATCTTCCTTTTGGGTTCAGATTACTGTAATAGGTATTTGGGAATGCCATCAGAATATGAAAATGTTTAGAGAAGGGCAAGTAGTTCATAAATGCAAGTATGCCTATGATATGTGCCCACCAGCAAAACCTTTCAATAATAATTAATGATGAGGCAGACACACCGGTAAATAAATTGCTTAGTACGCTGCTTACCGGGAAAGAACCTGCCTTTATATAATGCGCTTCACCTGATTGTTGCAATAGAAAGTCACATGCATTCATAGTCAGAAATAAAGACATCAAAATAATTTCAGTAAAAAGAATAATGTTGGCATCACTACGTGGCCAAGATGTCATTTCCTTGCTCCAAAAACGTTTTAGTTTTAGAATATTCCTTCTTGCCAAAAACACGACACATGCTATAATTACCAAAACTGCCAGTATCTCGAATGACCCTATGAGAAAATCATAAAAGCCACCCATAAAAGATAATATTCTATGTGTACCAAAAATTCCATCAATTATTATTTCAAGTACTTCAATATTGATGATGATGAATCCTGCATAAACTATCAAGTGGAAAAAGGCTGCAACAGGCCTAACGGTCATTTTGCTCTGACCCAATGCAACACGAATCATTGTCATCCAGCGCTGAGAAGCATTGTCTGACCTGTCAAGAGGTTTGCCTAAAAAAATATTTCGCCTGATGCGTCTAATGCTCTTTCCGAAAATGAATATTCCGGTAGCCAGCACAATGGTAAAGATTATTCCCTGAATCATGTATTAGCGTAAATCAATTGATGCAAATGTAATTGAATATTGCTAATTAAAAACCAGCAGTAGTTAGAGGTCGGAAATGTTTAAGTAGTTTGAATCTTTCATAGGAGTGTTATTCATAGGTGTTATTTTCAAACAAGCTTGCAGATTGAGTACTTATATCAAAAATTAAAATTTTATTCTTTTTATGACTTGCTGCATTTAAATAACATTCTATATTTGTTACCAAGTTACGTTTGTGAAAAAAGTAATCTTATCAGTTTTTTTGTGTATTCTGCTAGGCCTATATAATGTATGCACAGCTATACCTATTGCAGGTGAAGAAGCCGATGTTTTTAGTAGAGATCCTGATTCACTTAGGCACCTTTTGTCTATAGAGACTGATGATACCTCAAAGGTTAAACTGTATTGCAACTTAATGGCAGTTTATATTGATGAAAAACTGGATTCTGCATTTTTATTTTTAGAACCTGCATTAAAGCTGGCAGAAAGTATTCAATGGAAGGAGGGTGTTGCCAGTGTTAAAACAGAAGGTGGACGATTGTACTGGCGTAAGGGAAAGTTTGAACAGGCTTTAAGTTATCATTATGATGCCTTGGTTCATTATATTAAAAAGGGTGAGCAAGCAAATATTGGAGCTCTCATCACCTACATTGGTCAGGATTATGCTGACTGGGGCAAATACCCTGAAGCTTTAGTTTATTTTAATAAAGCTGATTCCATTTTTCGAAAAACCGGAGATAAAAGAAAGCTGGCAGGAAACTATCTGCTCTTTGGGTTTGTCTATCAAAGTCAGGGCAGATATTCTGATGCTGTAAAAGTTAACTATAAAGCACTTAAAATATTTGAAGAATTAGGAGATCAGTATGGAAAAGCAATTGCAATATTTAATATTGGTGATGCATATAAGGATTTAGGAAATTACGAAAATGCGCTGAAAAACTATTTTGAAGGAGTCAGAGTTTTTGAAGAAGTGAAAGATAAGTTCAACCTTGCCACTGTTTATGTAAGTATTGGAAATATCTATATACTGAAAGGTGATTATGATGCAGCAACACAAAATAATAAGATAGCTTACTCAATTGCCAAAGGCATAAATAATGGTTATCTGATTGGTACTGCTTTACAGAGTTTGGGTGAGGTTTATTGGCAACAACTTAAATATGCAGATGCATTACCTTATTTTCTTGAAGCAGCAACAGCCTTCAGAGGGGTATCTGATTATTTTGATCTTTCACTGGCGTTAAGTAAGGTAGGAAGTTGCCAGACACAACTCAAACAATATGATGCCGCCAAGCAAAGTTTTAATGAAGCCTATCTGGTTGCCCAAAATCTTGATTCACGTGTACCGCTATCAGCCTATTATCAGGGATCAGAAGTGTTGGATAGTGCAACAGGTAATTGGGAGTATGCTTATAAAAATTATAAACAGTACATATCTTACAGAGACAGCTCGAATAGCACCGAGAGTACCAAAAAAATATTGGAGCAACAGATTAAATACGAGAATGATAAGAAGGACGCCTTGTTGATTGTGGAGCAAAACAGAAAAAGCGAAGTGCAGCGGGTAGTGCGAAATTCAATTATAGCAGGGGCATTAACTATGCTGGTTTTATTAATGGTGCTGTATAACCGATATAAGCTTAAACTTAGAACCAACAAAAAACTGCAGGAAGCTTATGATACTTTGCAAAAAACGCAGCAACAACTCGTTCAACAAGAAAAATTAGCTTCACTTGGCGCACTCACAGCAGGAATTGCACATGAAATTAAAAATCCACTCAATTTTGTAAATAATTATTCCGAACTGAGCAGTGAGTTAATTGATGAGTTTTTAGAAGCAACAGATAAAGAAGAACAACAGGAGATAGGAGTACACCTCAAGCAAAATTTGTTGAAGATTACCGAACATGGAAAACGAGCTGATAGTATTGTTAAGAATATGCTTAAACATTCACGTACCGGTAGTGGAGATAAACAACTTACAGATATTAACCTGATTTGTGAAGAGTATCTGAGTCTGGCGTATCATGGGATGAGAGCTAATGTGCCGGATTTCAATTGCGAATTAGTCTTTAAGTTAGAGCCAAAACTACCTATGGTTAACTGTGTTGCTCAAGATATTTCTCGCGTCATACTCAACTTGATTACCAATGCATTTGATGAAGTACATGAATGTGAGAAGTTGAAAAAAGAGAGCGAAAATTTTATACCAAAAATTGTACTGACAACATTTTCCTCTATGAAGATAATAGATAGAGTCAGTAAACAAGTAATTAAGATATCTGTTCGTGATAATGGAAGGGGAATTCCCGAAGAGTTAAAGCAAAGAATATTTGAGCCTTTTTTTACAACCAAACCTACAGGGCAAGGAACAGGACTTGGCTTGAGCCTGAGCTATGAAATAATTGAGTCGCATGGAGGTGTCTTTGAAGTTAACTCAAAAAAAGGAGAAGGTACAGAGTTCGTTGTTGTGTTGCCTTGTTAATCCGGAAAAGTAGTGTCAATTTTTTAAATTGCTATTTATTAATATTTTTGACAAAGCAGTAATATTTAACTGATTAATGTTAGTTTGAAAATTACATTAATGAAGTACTTTTGCATACGATTTTATTTATCCGATGAGTACAATTAAAATAGGAATACTGAGGGAAGAAAAAGTTCCACACGATAAACGCGTACCATTTAGCCCTGAACAATGTAAAGCTATTATGTCAGATTATCCTGGAGTGGATGTTGTGATTCAACCTTGCAACTATCGTGCTTTCAGGGATGATGAGTATAGGAGGGAAGGAATTGTTTTGCAGGAGGATTTATCAGATTGCGATATGCTCATTGGTATCAAAGAAGTTCCTAAAGATAAACTAATTGCAGGTAAAAAATATCTCTATTTTTCTCACACTATAAAAAAACAACCGCATAATCGCGAAATGTTGAAGAAAATTATTGAGGATAAAATTACACTCGTTGATTATGAATGCTTAGTTGATGATCATGAAAACCGCATTATTGGTTTTGGACGTTATGCAGGTATTGTAGGGGCATACAATGGTATCATGGCCTATGGCTTAAAGTATGGACTGTTTAATTTAAAAGCTGCACATCAGAGTTTTGGTATTGAAGAATTGCATAAAGAGTTAGACAGTATTAAACTTCCGAATATTAAGATAGTAATTACAGGGGGTGGACGTGTTGCCAATGGTGCAATTGAAACAATGGGAATGCTAAACATTAGAAAAGTTACTCCTTTCGAATTTCTGAATTATTCATTCCGTGAACCGGTTTATGTTCAGCTGCATTCCGAAAATTATTACGAACGAAAAGATGGGTCTGATTTCTTGAAGTCCGACTTCTATCACTATCCTGAAAAATATAATTGTACGTTTTGCGACCCCGGATCATATTCTTCATTCACTGATTTATTGGTGCATTGTGCGTATTGGAATCCTAATGCTGCTGCACTGTTTACAAAAGAAGACATGCGTAGTCCGACATTCCGTATCAGCGTTATTGCTGATGTAACTTGCGATATTAACGGGAGTATTCCTTCTACACATCGTGCAACTACTATTGACGATAAATTTTATGGCTATAATCCCATAAATGAGAAAGAAGAAGAAGCATTCAGCACAGATACAATAACAGTCATGTCTATTGATAATCTTCCTTGCGAATTACCGCGTGATGCATCTGAAGGTTTTGGCAAGCATTTAATTGAACGCATTATTCCCCTTTTGATAGGTGATGATAAAGGAAATGTGATTTATAGGGCAACCATAGCTCGTAATGGTGAATTGACTCCACGGTTTGCATATCTTACAGATTACATAAGCTGATATTTATCCTTTTTTAAGAACCTCGATTGTTGCCTTTGGGTCAGTAGAACTAAAAACAGTATTTCCTGCAACAAGTACATCAGCACCTGCAGCAATAAGTTTTTTGAAATTGTTCAGGTCAACACCACCATCAATTTCTATAAGTGTTTTTGAGTTGTGAATGGCAATCAGTTCTTTCAACTCGTGAATTTTTCTGTAAGTATTCTCTATAAATTTCTGACCGCCAAAACCGGGATTCACGCTCATCATACAAATTAAATCGGCTTCAAAAATAATATCGCTTAATGATGCTACAGGAGTATGTGGATTTATGGCCACTCCGGCTTTCATACCTTCTTTTTTTATCTGTTGTAAGGTTCGATGCAGATGTGTTGATGCTTCTAAATGAACGGTAAGTACATCGGCACCTGCTTCCCTAAATTGTTCAACATATCTCTCAGGTTTTACAATCATGAGATGCACATCCAAAGGCTTTTTAGCATGTTTCTTAATGGCTTTTATCACCGGAAATCCTAAAGATATGTTGGGTACAAAAACGCCATCCATAACATCTACATGAAACCAATCGGCAACGCTGGTGTTTATCATTGTCACATCAACACTTAATTGAGAAAAATCGGCCGAAAGAATTGATGGAGCAATGAGATGCATAAGTAGATGTTTTGGCAAAGCTAACCAATATCCATAAAAAAAGAGCCTGACGGCTCTCTTTTTAAAATTCAAATCAAATAACTATTGGGACTAATTCATTTTTGAAGGCACAACCATTCTAAATTCAGGTATCTTAACATAAAACATTTTATTATCGTTAAGGCGTTCCATAAGATAGGTGCCATACATTTTTCCTATTTCCGTATTCAGGTTGCAGCCCGAAACATATTGGTAAAGCTGACCAGGTTCAATAACCGGTTGTTCTCCTACAACACCCTCGCCTTCAACTTCACGTCTGGCATTATCGCTGTCTATGATATACCAATGTCTGCGTTTTAATTTAATACTTTCTTCGCTTTCGTTTGAAATGGTAATCCTATAGGCGAATACATAATGATGTTGAACAGGGTTGGAGTGGGTGGGTTGAAAAAAAGTTTCAACCGTTACTTTTATTCCCGCTGTTACCTCCGTTGACATATACATGATGTGTTGTTGTAAATAATGGATGTAAAATTAAACGTGCCTTTAAGTAAAATGGGGTTGTTTTGGTAAAAGTGCTGTTTTACAGGGCGAAGGTTAAATTTAGCCATATAGGCATTATTAAAGCAAGCAGTTTTATGGTGAAAACTATTAAAATTAGTGTTAAAAATGAAGGTGAAAATCAATTTTAATTGAAGTTTTGTCTTCGCATGTTACTTTTAAAAACAAAAAAGCAGGTGTTTCCTGCTTTTTTGTTTTTAAACATTATATAAGTATCAATTGTCTTGTGTATCTCTTCTGTCTTTAAGCTGACGTAGTAATTCTTTCTTGAAATCTTCTTCTGCCTGATAAAGCATAGCAACTTTTTTAATGGGCAGCACTTGTTTAAACTGGGCATGATATTTTTTCAAAATATCCAATTCGTTTTGTCGGAAAAGAATTTCATCGTCCACAACTTTTTCTACTTCTTTATCAGATAACTGATCAAAGTCTTGTCTGGCACCTCGTCTGTCGCCTTTACGTTTTTGTCGCAGTGTGCTTAGCTCATCTTGAAATTGATTATAAACAGGCCAAAACTTTTTTGCTTCGTCTTGTGTTAGGCTCAGTTTGTTGGTGATGAATCCAATTTTCATGGCTTCAGCCTTGTTTCTTCTGTCCATTTTCTTTTGACCGGGTTGCGCTACTGCCATACCTGCAAAAAGGATAATTAGTGCTGCAATTCCTGCTGATTTCATCATTTTAAATGTCGTTGATATCATAACTTAAGTCACTATAGTTTTCAATAAGATAATTTATTGTTTCAGCGTCAGCATTGTTATCTGTAGGCGCAATAGATTCTAACTGATCGGTGTCTAACATGTCGCTCAATTCATTAACATTTAAAGAATCAACATTTACTGCAACAAAGGCATATTGATTATTATCTGTTTTGTATTGATTATACAAATAAAAACTTCCAGCTAAAAGTATTACAGACAAACCTATTGCAAATTGCGGTTTCAGCAATTTGGAGAACAAAGTTTTAAATGTATTGGTTTCAGTCTGTTTGATTTTTTGTTGAATGGCTGAAGGTAGCTGCTCAAAATAATTTTCTGGAGTATCAAAAAGATGCTTCTTTTCTATTGATGACAGCAACGGTGCTTTATCCTTCAATTCATTGTAAATTTCATCTTTCATAGTAATTTGATGTTTTTAATTAAAAAAGGTTTAAAATGACTGTAAGAATTTTTCAATTTTTTGTGCTGCATGATGATAAGAAGCTTTAAGGGCACCTACTGATGTGCCAAGAACCTCGCTCATGTCTTCGTATTTCATTTCATCATAGTATCTGAGAGAAAATACCACTCTCTGTTTTTCCGGTAAAGATAATATTGCTTTTTGAAGTTTTAATTCTAATTCATTGGCTTTTAGAGACGGTTCATGCTCTGGTTTTTCTGTCAATTCTGCTTCAACATCATGAATAGGAATAAAAAAACGTTTCCTTTTGTTTTTCAGAAATGTATAACATTCATTGGTAGCAATTCTGTAAAGCCAAGTATAAAGTTGTGCATCGGCCCTGAAATTTCCTAAGGCTTTCCATGCTTTGATAAATGTGGTTTGTGTCAAATCATCGGCATCGTCATGATCTACAACCAAATGCCTTACATGAGCATAAATTTTCTGCTGATACTTCCTGACAATGAGGTTAAATGCATAATCGGCATTACCGTTATTAAATTGCTCTAGCAGTTCCTTATCTGAGTAGTGATTCAATGAAAAACCGATTTGTCCTATTCTTTAAATAAAAAAGATTCCCGGTGTTTCACAGGGAAAAAATTAGCCAGCCAATTCCTTTTTGCGTTGCAAAACCTGTTCAACAGCAAAGACAATATTCTTACTGTCGAGTCCGTATTTTGTCATAAGCGCATCAGGTGTTCCACTTTCACCGAATGTGTCTTTTACTCCAACCATTTCTACTGGTGAAGGCGAATGACGTGCCAATAACTGACAAATACTATCTCCAAGCCCTCCGTTTATCTGATGTTCTTCTGCCGTTACTGCACATCCGGTTTTTGAAACTGATTGTATGACTGCTTTTTCATCAAGAGGTTTAATGGTGTGAATATTTATTATTTCAGCAGAAATGCCCATATCGGCAAGTGCCATTCCGGCTTCAATAGCTTTCCAAACCAAGTGACCTGTGGCAAAAATGCTTACATCACTACCTTCATTCAACAATAATGCTTTACCTATTTCAAAGGGTGTATTCTCAGGAATAAATACCGGCCAGGATGGGCGTCCAAAACGCAAATAAACAGGCCCAATATGTTTTGCAATAGCAATGGTGGCTGCCTTGGTTTGATTATAATCGCATGGATTAATGACAGTCATACCGGGCAACATTTTCATCATGCCAATGTCTTCAAGTATCTGATGTGTTGCACCATCTTCGCCTAATGTTAGACCTGCATGAGACGCACATATTTTTACATTTTTACCTGAATAAGTAATTGATTGCCTTATCTGGTCATAAACTCTTCCGGTGGAGAAATTTGCAAACGTTCCGGTAAAAGGAATTTTTCCGCCTATGGTCATGCCTGCAGCTATTCCCATCATATTAGCTTCGGCTATACCACATTGAAAAAACCGCTCCGGAAACGCTTTCTGAAAAGCATCCATTTTTAACGAACCTGTAAGGTCAGCGCATAATGCCACAACATTGGGGTTTGCTTTCCCAACTTCTAACAACCCTGCGCCAAAACCTGAACGGGTATCTTTTTTTTCGGTGAAAGTGTATTTTTTCATTGCAAAATTTTATTTGTTGATGTTAACAGTGATTCCCGATCCTGAGGTGATGCGGAATGTTTTTTCTATTGTATAAATTGCTTCTTTCGAGATTTTTGGTCTGAATACTACTCTGTAGTTTCCGGGTTGCAGTAATATACTTTCGTGGGTGTTGGTTTCGCTAAGGTTACAAACCCAGTTAAGCTTGTTGTCTTTTTCCAGATATACACTTCCGTAGCCAACAGAAACAGATTGAAACGTTGCCATACCCGGATTTGGTATCTGAACGGTAGTGGTTTTGCTCTGTGCAATGTTTACATCATTGATAATTAGCCTTGGCAGACATAATACTTCAAGGTCGTAATTTCCGGTGAGGTAGCGTGTTGTTGTGTTAAAAGCCTGAACATGCAGGGTTTGACTGTCGTCTTTTTTTCTGACAATGCATTGAAGGTTTTTATAATCACTTGTGCCGTCAAATTTTAAAAACAAATCACCCTGCGGACAGTCTATGCCAATAGTGTTGTGTTTGCCGGCAACAATTTTATTGCTGTCTTTTCTAACAGGCGGAATGGTGTTTACAACAATATCATAAGTACCCAATGGATCAATCAGTAAAGTATCCGGTAGTCCTTTGGCATTCAGCGTATGAATAAAATTATAGCGTAAAGCCCCTGAGTAGGTGTCATAAAAGGTCATATTTACATTGGTTTCTGTTGGCCTGTGTTTTTCATCCAGCAGGTTAACCTGAACAGTTGTGTTGTTTAATGCTTGTGAAATAACAACATTGAAAACAGTTCGGAATCCTGTTTCATCAACTGCATCATAATAATTGCCAACACAATTAAATACGTCTTTATACTCTTTAGAAAGTCCGAGTCCGATGACAAAAGGTTTGAGAATAATTCCTTTTCGTTGTAACATTAGCGAAACTGCACACGGGTCACCATTACATTCTTCTATACCATCGGTAATGAGAATAATAATATTTCGTGCCGGGTCGGCTGGAAAGTCGTTGCCACATTCATTAAGCGATTGAGCAATGGGTGTTGTACCACTTGGATTGATTTCCGATAGTCTTTTTTTAATCAGATAGGCTTTGTTCTTTCCAAAAGGAACTTCAAGTCTGGTGTCATCACAATCCTGTGGTGGAAATTTTTTGGTGTGACCATAAACACGCAAAGCCATTTCAACATTGGTAATTTTATCTAAGCTGTCAACCATCTCAGACAATAGCTTTTTGGCTATTTCAAATCGGGTATTTGTTTGCCATTGTGCATACATGCTTTGTGATGCATCAAATAAAAACTCGATCCGTGTAAGAGGTAATGAATTATTTTTTTGCGCCCCGACAGTTGATATAAAAACAATAATATATAACAGAAGGAAAAAAAGTTTCCTAAAGAGCTGCATAATAATTTTTTTTACCGACATTCTATTAATAATCGCCAATGGTTTCAGGCAGTTGTGCCAGTGCTTGTTTTAGCTGTTCATCGTTTGGTGCAATGCCATGCCATTTGTGTGAACCCATCATAAAGTCAACACCAAAACCCATAACAGTAGTCATTAATATAACGACAGGTTTGCCATTTCCTGTATGCAGACGTGCATTTTGGAGTGTTTCAACTACTTGCTTCATTTCGTTTCCATTCATCTGAAGCACATGCCATCCAAATGCCTCCCATTTTGCTTTAAGGTTGCCTAATGAAAGAACATCATTCACAGCACCGTCAATCTGTTGGCCGTTATAATCAACTGTAGCAATAAGGTTATCAATTTTTTTAGCGGCAGCATACATCATCGCTTCCCAAATCTGACCCTCCTGTAGCTCTCCATCACCATGCAGTGAATAAACAATGGTATTATCGTTATTTAATTTTTTTGACTGAGCTGCACCAATAGCAACACTAAGCCCCTGACCTAGTGACCCTGATGACATACGAACACCAGGTAGCCCTTCATGTGTTGTTGGGTGACCCTGTAAACGACTGTTGATGCTGCGGAATGTTGATAATTCTTTAATATCGAAATAGCCGCTTCTGGCTAAGACACTATACCACACGGGTGAGATATGACCGTTTGAAAGGAAAAAGAGGTCCTCGTTTTTACCATCCATGCTAAAACCTGCTGGATTGTGTTTCATAATTTCAAAATAAAGGGCAGTTAGAAAATCGGCACAACCTAAAGATCCACCGGGGTGTCCGCTTTGAACGGCATGTATCATGCGAACAATATCGCGTCTGACTTGAGTGCTGATTTTAACAAGCTGTTCTGTTGTGGGCATGGGATAAAAATTAGGCTCCAAAACTCGGTAAAATGCGTGTTGAACAAAAAGGAAGTTTTTAACAAAAAATCATTACTCAGTATGGAAAGTTTGAGGAGAAAAAATAGCTTTTAAATCTATAAGGAATTAAGATTTATAAAATAGAGGCATCAATAGGAAGCCATACTTCCACAATATTGTAGTATGTTTTAAAAAGTCAGCTTGTTATGGCTGATAATTTTTACTTATCCTAAGTATATCAGAAAGAATAAAAAGGCAAAAACCAAAATCATCCATACGGCAGTAAATGCGCCAGTGCCGCCTTCATATAAAAACGTCTGTCCTTTTTCTTCTACGTGGTGATGTCCCATTGTTTCAAATAATTTTTGCAAAGATAATTCTCAGGAACTTAATTCGCAATATTTTGAGGCAGCAAATTTTTTAGCAGGCCATAAGTTATGTGTTGATAAAAATCATAGGGTTCAATTTTTGAAATATACTGTGACTTGAATTGCAATTGGTTTTCGTAATCTATACATTTGCGCATCAATTAAAAATAATTTAAATTAATTACTATGTCATCAAATAGTGTACTTAGCCTGTTTAAATCATCCATTGGTAAGAAAGTTATCATGGCGCTGACAGGACTTTTTTTAAGTATATTCCTAGTGGTTCACGTAAGTGGAAATCTCCAGTTGTTTAAAACAGATTCAGGTTTGTCATTTAACCAATATTCTGTTTTAATGACTACCAATCCTTTCATTAAGACTATATCTTATCTATTGTACATCACAATAGTATTACATGCCATAAGAGGGATTATGCTGGTGCTTGAAAACAAAAAAGCACGGCCGGTATCTTATGCCATGTATAATGGAAAGGCTAATAGCAAATGGGCATCACGCAATATGGGTTTGCTGGGTACTGTGATTTTGTTTTTTATTGTTATCCATCTGAATGATTTTTGGTATCAGTATAAATTCGGACATATTCCATTTACCATGTATAAGACAGAACTGACTACAGGTAACTTAGTTGAAGTAAAAGAAATGGAAGCCGGTTTTAAAATGGGTTCAAAAATGGAAGAGATGATTGTTGGCGATCATAAATATGTAATTGTAAAAGATTTATATAAAGAGGTTAAAGACGAATTTAAAGAATGGTGGATGGTGCTTATTTATGTTGTTAGCATGGCAGCAGTATCATTCCATCTTTATCATGGCTTCAAAAGTTCATTTCAATCTTTAGGACTCAACCACAGAAAATACAATGGACTAATACAGTCAATAGGCACATGGGTTTTTGCCATTATTATTCCGGCAAGTTTTGCTGCAATGCCGCTATATTTTTTTATTAACCGATAATACTTACTGAAAATTATGACAAACAACATACTTGACGCACATATTCCTGACGGTGAGATAGAAAAGAAATGGAGTAAATACCGTTCAACGGTGCCATTGATAAATCCTGCCAATAAAAGAAACCTTGAAATCATTGTTATTGGCTCAGGCCTTGCAGGAGCCTCAGCAGCAGCTTCACTTGCCGAGTTGGGATATAAAGTAAAAGTTTTTTGCTTTCAGGATTCAGCACGCAGAGCTCACAGTATTGCAGCACAGGGAGGAATCAATGCAGCTAAAAACTATCAGAATGATGGCGACTCAATTTATCGCTTATTTTATGATACGGTTAAAGGCGGTGATTACCGTTCACGCGAAGCTAACGTATATCGCCTTGCCGAAGTAAGTGGAAATATTATTGACCAATGTGTTGCACAAGGAGTTCCTTTTGCCCGCGAATATGGTGGATTATTGAGTAACAGATCTTTTGGTGGTGTACAGGTACAACGTACATTTTATGCTGCCGGACAAACCGGACAACAGTTACTTCTTGGAGCATACAGCGCATTAATGCGGCAAGTTGGAATGGGTGCTGTAACCATGTATTCCAGACATGAGATGCTGGATATTGTGAAAATAGACGGTAAGTGCCGTGGCATCATTGCCCGTAATTTAATTACAGGAGAATTAGAAAGACATTTCGGACATGCTGTACTGATGTGTAGTGGAGGTTACGGAAATGTGTTTTACCTTTCGACCAATGCAATGGGTAGCAACGTTACTGCTGCATGGAAAGCTCACAAGAATGGAGCTTATTTTGCAAATCCTTGTTTCACGCAAATACACCCAACCTGTATTCCGGTATCAGGCGAACATCAATCAAAACTTACCCTCATGAGTGAGTCGCTAAGAAATGATGGACGTATTTGGGTTCCGAAGAAAAAAGAAGATGCAGAAGCCATTCGAGCAGGCAAACTAAACCCTAATGATTTAAAAGAAGAAGACAGAGATTACTATTTGGAAAGAAGATATCCTGCCTACGGTAATTTAGTGCCTAGAGATGTTGCCTCGCGTGCTGCAAAAGAGCGTTGCGATGCAGGCTTTGGCGTTAATGCTACTGGTGAAGCTGTTTATCTTGACTTTGCTTATAACATGAAGTATAAGTATGGTAAAATGGAAGCTACTATGAATAGTATTGAGAATCCTACAGAAGAGCAGCTTTTTGATTTAGGTAAAGCAGTAGTAAAAGAAAAATACGGTAACCTTTTTGACATGTATAAGCAGATTACCGGTGTGGACCCTTACCATAACCCGATGATGATTTATCCTGCTGTGCACTACACAATGGGTGGCTTGTGGGTTGACTATAATCTAATGACCACCGTCCCCGGGCTTTACGCACTTGGAGAAGCTAACTTTAGTGATCATGGGGCAAATCGTTTGGGTGCTTCTGCACTGATGCAAGGTCTGGCTGACGGATATTTTGTGATTCCTTATACTATTGGGGCTTACCTCAGCAGCGAAATCAGAACCAAAGCCATCAGTACCGACCATGAAGAGTTTGTTGCTGCGGAAAATCGTGTGAGAGAAACATTGCAAAAGCTTATGCATATCAAAGGAACAAAATCAGTTGACCATTTTCATCGTCAACTTGGAAAAATAATGTGGGAGAAATGTGGCATGGCTCGTAATGCAGTTGCATTAAAAGAAGCAATAGTAGAAATACAAGAGCTGAGAAAGCAATTCTGGGCTGATGTTCGTATTCCTGGTGAAATGAATGAGTTCAATCCTGAATTGGAGAAAGCAGGCAGAGTAGCAGATTTTCTTGAGTTAGGTGAATTGATGTGTATGGATGCATTGCAACGTAATGAGTCATGTGGAGGACACTTCAGAGAAGAACATCAGACCGAAGAAGGGGAAGCCATGCGTGATGATGACAACTTTGCCTTTGCAGCTGCCTGGGAATTGACCGGTGATTCACAATGGAAAATGAATAAGGAAGAGTTGAAATTTGAAAACATTAAAATTGCACAACGTAGTTATAAATAATATTTTATCAGAAAAATTTAAATAATACAGGTATGAATATCACCCTGAAAGTTTGGAAGCAAAGAAATAATAATGAGAGAGGTCGTTTTGAAACCTATCAGGTTCAGGATGTGTCTGAAGACATGTCCTTTCTTGAAATGTTTGATGTATTGAATGAGCGACTGATTAACGAAGGAAAAGATCCTGTTGCATTTGACCATGACTGCCGCGAAGGAATTTGTGGTGCTTGCAGTATGTATATTAACGGTCGTCCACATGGGCCTCTTCAAGGAGTTACTACCTGTCAGTTACATATGAGGTCTTTTAAAGATGGTGATACCATTGTTGTTGAGCCATGGCGCTCTGCAGCTTTTCCTGTTATAAAGGATTTAGCTGTTGACCGTTCATCATTCGACAGAATAATGGCTGCCGGTGGATTTGTGTCAGTGAATACCGGAAATGCACAGGATGCAAACAGTATTTTAATACCAAAAGATGATGCTGATAAAGCGTTTGAGGCTGCTGCATGCATAGGCTGCGGAGCTTGTGTGGCTGCATGTAAAAATTCTTCTGCTATGCTTTTCGTTTCAGCAAAAGTTTCGCAACTTTCATTGTTGCCTCAGGGTAAAGCAGAAAGACATGAGCGTGTAATGAAAATGGTAGCGCAAATGGACGAGGAAGGTTTTGGTAATTGTACCAACACCGGTGCCTGCGAAGCAGAGTGCCCTAAAGAAATTTCTATTGAAAATATTGCCAGGATGAACAGGGAGTATCTATCTGCAAAAATTTCTTAAACACAATCTATTACCTGAACTTTTTTTGGAAGTATTCGTAATAACAAACGAATAGGTAAATTATTACCATTTGATTCTTTTGCTAAGAATCATTTTTAAAAATTAAATCGCATGACAGCATCAGAAGAAGAAAGAATCAGAAAAGCATTTTCTGATAAAGACTGGCAGGAAATTAAAGCTCAGGATACCTGGCAGATTTTTAAAATAATGAGTGAATTTGTTGAAGGGTTTGAAAAGATGAGCCGCATTGGTCCTTGTGTTTCAATATTTGGTTCAGCAAGAACAAAGCCTGATACAAGATATTTTCTGTTGGCAGAAGAAATAGCTTATCAACTCACACAGTCAGGCTATGGTGTTATCACCGGAGGTGGTCCTGGTATTATGGAGGCCGGTAACAAAGGTGCACAGCGTGCCGGTGGAAAATCTGTAGGGCTTAATATAAAATTGCCTTTTGAGCAAACATCAAATCCCTTTGTAGATCATGACAAGAATCTGATGTTTGATTACTTTTTTGTACGTAAGGTCATGTTTACAAAATATGCTCAGGGCTTTGTTGTGCTTCCCGGTGGTTTTGGAACATTGGACGAATTTTTTGAAGCGTTAACACTCATTCAAACAAAAAAAATAGGCAGGTTTCCAATTGTACTTGTTGGTAAAGAGTACTGGGGCAAAATGTTTGAGTGGCTGCAGACAGTCATGGTTGAAGAAGGCAATATTTTGCCTGAAGACCTATCGCTTTTTAAATTGGTTGATGAGGCACATGAAGTAAAATCACACATTGATTCTTTCTATAGTAAATATTTGCTGAAACCTAACTTTTAAGCCCTACGCCACTCACTGCAAAAAATTGCAGCAGACATGGCAATATTCAACGATTCAACCGGGCTGCTTATATCATCAGGAAATTTAGGAATAGAAATGGGTTGATCAATTAATTGCTGTAGTGACTGTGAAACGCCTCTTGATTCATTTCCAAAAACCAAAACAGCAGGTTTTTTCTTTGCAACAGAATATACAGATTTGCCATGAAGCATTGCAGAATAAAAGGTGGCCTTTTGCTTATTCGCAGAAATCCATTTTTCTATATCAGTATAATAAACATTCACTCTGAAAATGGATCCCATTGTTGCCTGAATAGTTTTGGAGTTATATAGATCAACAGAAGTTGCGGAACAAACTATTTGTTTAATTCCAAACCAATCTGCAATTCTGATAATACTACCAAGATTGCCTGGGTCGCTTATATCGTCAAACGCCAGAATGATATCATTAAACTGTATTTTAGTTTCGGGCTGTTGAGGCATGGCTACTAAAGCCAACACTCCGTTTGGTTGTTTTAGTGAAGATATGCGCGCTAATTCCTGTGCCTTTACCTTAATGAGTTTTTCTTTTAATTTAACTAATATGGCATTGTTTGCTTGTTCAATCCACTCATCCGTAGCATAAACAGCTATGATATTAAAGGCCGAATAAGACAGTTCTGCAACCATTTTTTCACCCTCAACAACAAATTTTTGCTGCTCATGGCGGCTCGTCTTGTCCTTTAATAACTTTATCTGTTTTATTTCTGAACTTGTCAGCATTTGAAGAATACTGTTAAAGGGCATAAAGATAGATGATCAATAAGTTTTATTTTTACCGCATCCGAAAATTTATGCGCAAAAGGCAGTACGGCATTTTATTCATTCTGATATTACTGGTTGTATCCTGCAGCCCCTATAAGCAATTGGATAAGGGTGAGTATTTGCTCAATCGCAATCAGGTAATAATTGACAAACCCGAACTACGAGAAGGGGTTAAAGCAATTATCAAACAGAAGGCTAACAGGAGAATTTTAGGATTGTTCCGTTTTCATCTCGCTGTATATAGTATGGGTAATCGTGGTAAACCAACAAAGTTTAAAAATTGGTTAAAAAATACGGTAGGTGAGGAGCCTGAGGTTTTGGATACACTTTTTACCAAAAAATCTACACTTCAGATAAAGCAATTTATGTCTAAGAATGGCTATTTTGATGCAGAAGTTAAAGATAGTACCATTTATAAAAAGAAAAAAGCCCTTGTTCGTTACACCATTGTTGCACATAAACCATCTTTTATAAAGTATGTGGCACGCGAATGTGCCGATGATAATCTCGACTCGCTTGTAATAAAAGATACTTCAGCATCAAAGCTTCAAGCCGGTATTATTTATAATGAAGGTATATTGCAAGGCGACCGCGAAAGACTGACAAAAAAACTTCGCAACGAAGGTTATTTTCAGTTTTCACCTCAGTTTGTTTCCTATCGTGTTTATACATCAGACACTACAAAGAATATAGCCGTCTTTCAGGATGTTGCTGCATTTTCAAATCCTGATTCAACAATTAGTTCTGCAGCAATGCCACATACAAAGTTTAAATTGAATCGGATAATTTTCAGTCCTGATTATGATCCTTTGAGTCAAAATATTTTAATGATTCAATATGATACAATAGCCTATAAAGGTTATATGTTTGTGAAACGGGCAGGAAAAAAGATGCCTGTGAAACCTGAAGTAATCGTTAATCATACATTTCTTAAGCCTGAAGCTGTTTTCAGACAGAGTGATGCAGACTATACCTATAAAGGTCTAAATTTACTCGGCATGTATCGTTTTGTAAATATTAACTATAGTGTAGTTGATAGCAACAAACTTGATTGTTTTATTAATCTTGGTGCAACTCCAAAGCAAGAGTATAAGACGGAACTTGAAGGGACTAATAACGGAGGTAACTTAGGTGTGGCCGGGGACTTTACTTATAGAAACAAAAATGTTTTTCGGGGTGCAGAAATGTTTGAATTTAAAATCAGAGGTGCATTAGAATCGCAGAAACGATTTACTGAAGATAAAGAAGACAAAGTGTTACTGTTATTCAATACCTATGAGTTGGGTGTTGAAAATTCTATCTATTTACCTAAAGCCATAAAGCCATTTAACCGCTTCTTTAAAAATATTGCAGCAAATCCTGTCACCGTTTTTTCTACTAATTATAATATTCAAAATCGCCCTGAGTTTAATCGTTCTATATTGGATTTCTCTGCGTCCTTAGAATGGCGAAAAGGCAGGTTTGTCAAACAAATAGTAACACCATTTCAGGTAAATTTTGTTAATGTAAAACTTGAACCTGAATTTAAAGCCCGATTGGAAAGCCTTAATGACCCTGTATTGTTCAGCAGTTATGACAACCACCTGATTTCAAATGGACGATATACACTCATCTATAACAATCAGCAATTGAATGAGCCGGGTAATTTTAAATTTTTCAGAACAAATATTGAATTTGCCGGAAATACACTTTATTGGTTCAGACAAATAGAAGGTGCAGATAAGGATGTTAACAGTAGTTATACAATTCTTAACAAGCGGTTTGCTCAATATTTTAGACCTGATGCCGATTTCAGATATTATCAAAACATAAATGCACATAATTCGATAGTGTATAGAATTGCTGCCGGTATTGGTATTGCCTATGGAAATTCAAAAATAATTCCTTTCGAAAAAAGCTTCTATGCCGGTGGATCGAACGATTTACGTGCATTTCGTGCACGTAATGTAGGTCCGGGAATTTTCACCAGTGTAAACAATTTTGAACGTACTGGCGACATAAAGATTAATGGAAATATTGAATATCGCTTCGATATTCTGAAAATTCTGAAAGGTGCATTTTTCCTTGATGTCGGAAATATTTGGGTAAGGAAAAAAGAAATTTCACGTCCCGGAGCGGAGTTTGAATTGGATCGTTTCTATAAGCAGTTGGCTGTAGGTAGTGGGTTGGGTTTCAGATTTGACTTTACCTTTTTTATTTTCAGACTTGATATTGGTGTGCCAATTGTTGACCCACAATATAAAGGTGATGATAAAATGGTTGCTGATGAAGTAAAACCTCGCAGCCTGATTTATAATTTCGGTATTGGTTATCCTTTTTAAAGACTTTTACCAATCCAGAAAATCATCTAATGCACGCCTTTCTTTTTTTGTAGGCCTACCTTCATTGTGCTGTTTGTAAGTACGTGTCGCAATGCTATGCATCTTTATTTTTTCATACTCATCGGCTGGAGTAAGGTCTTTGCAAAATTGATCTTTTATTGCAGCAGCCACTCTGTTTTCTATGGGTTGAATAACCTTAAATATTAAAGTAAAAGAACCACGCCTGATAGATAATATTTCGTTGGCTTTAATTAATCGCGATGCTTTAACAGAGGTACCATCAATAAATATTTTTCCTTTTGCACAGGCTTCGGCAGCTTGCGATCGTGTTTTAAATATTCGAACTGCCCACATCCATTTATCAATGCGCACTTTTTCATGTTGAATATTTAAATTTAAAATTAACATCACTAAATGCATTTATGGTTGCTGAATACCTTTCATCGAAAACTGTATTCTGCCGGTATTATTATCGGCACTCAATACTTTTACCATCACCTGTTGATTTAGACGTACTGCTGTTGAAATATCAGAGATAAATTCATCACTAATTTCTGATATGTGAACCAAACCGTCTTTTTTAATCCCTATATCAACAAAGGCTCCAAAGTTTGTGATGTTGGTAATAACTCCTGGCAGCACCATGTCTGGTTGCAAATCGTTGATGCTTTTTATTTCAGTATTAAATTCGAAGACTTTTATTATACCTCTAACATCCCTTCCTGGTTTAGATAACTCGGCAATGATATCTTTCAGGGTAGGTAGTCCAACTTCATCTGTTGCATATTTAGAAAGATCAATCTTCTGAATCAGACTGTCGTTGCCAATCAAACCGGTTATTGTTGTGCCAATGTCTGCTGCTATATGTTCTACAAGAGTATAGTTTTCGGGGTGAACAGCACTTTTGTCTAATGGATTTTCACCATTAATCCGGATAAATCCTGCACACATTTCATAAGTTACATTTCCCATTCCTTTAATCTTTTTCAATTCCTGACGGGAGTGAATACCGGAGTTGGTTCTTGCAGCTATAATTTTTTTTGCCATTACTTCGCCAATGCCTGAAACGTAAGTAAGTAATTTTTCACTGGCTGTTTCAAGATTAACGCCTACAGTGTTTACACAGTGTTCAATTGTTTGATCCAATACGTTGTTGAGCATGGTCTCATCAATTTCATGTTGATATTGTCCAATTCCAAGTGACCGTGGGTCTATTTTTATGAGTTCGGCAAGTGGATCCATCAGTCTGCGACCAATAGAAACAGCACCACGAACAGTAACATCATATTCAGGAAATTCCTTGCGTCCTTCTGCTGAAGCAGAATAAACAGAAGCCCCGTCTTCATTCACAACAAATATCTGTATTTTGTGATCAAAGCGCAATCGTTGCAAGAAAGATGCTGTCTCACGACCGGCAGTGCCGTCACCAATGGCAATAGCATCAATTTTATATTGATTTACCAACGTTGTGATTTTGTGAGCTGCAATTTTTTGCTGACTTTGTGGTGGGTGAGGATAAATAGTTTCATTATGTAAGAGCCTGCCGTTTTTGTCGAGACAAACAATTTTACACCCACTTTTAAATCCAGGATCAATGGCTAAAATATTTTTTTGACCTAATGGAGGTGCAAGTAATAATTGTTTCAAAACTACTGCAAACAATCTCGCTGATTCTATTTCTGCTTTCTGCCTGTAATGCCCAATAGTTTCATTTTCCATAGAAGGAATCAGTAGTCTGATACATGCATCATCAGCAGCGGTTTTTACCTGTGTATTTAGATAAAAACCTTCATTCTTAATGGTTTCTAATAGAAGATTCAGTAATAAGTTTGTATCAGGCTTAACAGTGACGCGTAATAATTTCTCTTTTTCACCTCTTAAAATAGCTAATAAACGATGTGCGGCACAGCTGTTTATTTTTTCCTTGTAATCAAAATAGTCTTTGTATTTAACAGCTTCTTCTGCTTTTGATTTGATGATTTTTGAGATAACAAACGATTTCTGCTCAAAACATTGACGAAACGTTTTCCTAACCTGATGATTTTCTGATATTAATTCTGCAATAATGTCGCGGGCCCCTTGTAGCGCTTTCTCCGTGTCAGAAAATATTGATGTTATATATTTTTCTGCAATTTGTTTTGCATTTCTGTCATCATGAATGAGTGTTTGAGCAAGAGATTCAAGTCCTGCATCTCTGGCAGTTTGTGCTCTGTTTTTTCTTTTTTCTTTAAAGGGAAGATAAATATCTTCCAGCTCATTTAATGATGTAGCTTCCTCAATTTTTTCTTTAAGCGAATCGTAAACACCTTTAGCCTGAAGTGCATTAATAATGAACCTCTTTCTATTGTTAAAGTCTTCAATTTCTTTTAATAGTTTTTTTAACTCCAACAAATTTTCATCACTTAACCCTCCTGTTTTTTCTTTCCGGTAACGTGCAATAAAAGGCACGGTAGCACCTTCTTCAAATAGCTTTATGGTTTGTTCCAGCTGATGAATAGAAATACCAGTCTTGCTCCTAAAACTGGTTAGTAAAAAAGAATCAGTCAATATAATGAAACAAAAACTTAAGAAATGATATTATTGAGCATAGCCTTCATTAATCCATTTTTCAATGGTGGCAATTGCTTGTGCACTTAATTGAGGTGCCATACGTGGCATTGGTTTAACACCACTTTCGTGCTTTATAGAACCTAATAATTTATGTTTTTCGCAGGCATCTTTCACACCTTCAAAGTAGCTTAAATCAAGTCCATCAGCTTTTTTTGCGGGACTATGACATTTGGTACCACAGGCTGCATCAACAATTGGTTTAATATGCACTGCATAGCTTGGCTTATCTGGAACAGTTACTGGAGTAGTACTACTTGCAGTAGATTTTGACGACTTGCAGGAAGGCATGACTACAGCTGCAGCAAAAACACAAAATGCAGTGGCAATTGATAAGAAGGTGAATGATCTTTTCATAATTATTAAATTTGTTTTGCAAGTATAATGGATTTTCTTGAATTCAAATAAGGGAAGATTCACACATCTCATGTAATTTTACCGAAAATTCTGATTGTGTCCTATAAACCAAATGATTTTTATGCACGTAAAGCAAAGCAAGAGAACTTTGCAGCCAGAAGTATCTATAAGCTTGAAGAGATAGATTTAAAGCATAAATTATTCAGGCAGGGAGATAATATACTTGACTTAGGTGCCTCACCCGGTTCATGGTTGCAATATGCTTCAAGAAAAACAGGGGAGAAGGGTAAGGTTTTTGGCATAGACTTAAAACCGGTAGAAGTTAAATTGCCAAATGTGTTTACTGTTCAGGATAACATAGAAACATTTGATCTGCAAACGCTGTTTGAACGCTATGGTTTTAATGAAAAGTTTGATGTGGTGATGAGTGATATGGCTCCTAATACAACCGGTAACCGTTTTACCGATCAGGCACGTTCGTATGACTTGAGTATTCTTGCCCTTCAAACAGCAAAACGTTTTCTCCGATCCGGAGGACATTTTGTTTGTAAAATATTTGATGGCGAAGATGCTATGAATTTTCGTGATGAAGTAAAATCTTGTTTTGGTGAATGCTATGTTTTGCGCCCAAAGAGTACACGCAACAGCTCAAAAGAAATCTTTGTTACTGGAAAGTATTTTAAAGCCTGATTATTTTAGATAAGAGCTTAATAAGTTTCTGAATTTTAGTTCTCAAGTTACATGGACTTTACTATTTTTACTCAACTAAAAGAAATAGATATGAAGAGAATTTTACTTTGCTTAGCTTTTATAATTGTAGGTTTCATTGCAAATGCGCAATGTAGTATTGACAGTACACAGACTGATCCCGGAATTTATCCCGACACATTATTGCCTGCAACTGTGAATCAAACATACACTCAGGACATCACTTTTGTAATGATTACTGATACTATGGGTATAACTATAACTAACTTTAATATTGCAAATATTACAGGCTTGCCCGTTGGCATGACATGGCAGTGCAACAACTTTGCAAGTGGATGTAATTATGACCCTTCGCAGTCTGTTTATGGTTGTGTTAATTTGAGCGGAACACCATTAATTGCTGGCGTTTACAATGCAACAGTCACGGTTATTGCCACACTTCAGGTTTTAGGTGATCAGACTATTAGTTATACATTGCCGTTTACAGTTTTGCCCGACACTGTTAGTAACCCTGGTTTTTCTATGACCAATAGCAGCGGATGTTTACCATTGAGTGTAACATTTGTAAACAATAACCCCGGTCAGGCGTCATATTTGTGGGATTTTGGAAATGGGATTCAGAGTACACTTGAAAACCCCCCAATTCAGATTTATAACGTACCTGGAGATTACGTAGTAACACAGACAGTAACAGCCAGTGGTTCTCCGCAATATTTTCTGACTGATATTACAGTAGCCAGCATTCCCGACAATTATGGTGCACCGATTGATGTACCTGATATGTATTTTTACTTGTATGATTCACAAGGTAATCAGATATATGATAGTCATCCTTCTGTTTCAAATTCTAATACACCACTGACTTGGACATTGCCCAACATTCCTTTGCAAAATAACAATTACACGTTGCATGTTTGGGATGAAGATGGTGGATTGTTTGGTGCAGATGATGATTTGGGTGCAGTAACCTTTCCGGGGTGGAGTGCCAGTGGAACAGCCACAGGTACATTGGCTGGTGTTTCCGGTTCGTTGGTTGTGAATTATTCTATTATGCAGGTGCCTGTTGCTACAACTGTTCATGCTGACACAGTGCATGTTTACGCAGCTCCTGATACACCTGTTGTAAGTGCCAACATTCCATTAATTTTGTGTATGGGCGATACAGTTGTGTTGACTTGTAACGATACATTGCCGGTTCAGTGGTACGAGAGTGGTAACTTGCTCATTGGTGAAACCAATACAGACTTGGTAGTAACTACATCGGGTAATTTTTCAGCGGTAGTTACTAATGCTCATGGTTGCTCTGCAACTTCAGTAGCTATTAATATTCAGGTTAATCCTAATCCACCAAAGCCAACGTTTTATGTCAATGGAAATACTTTAAACTGCGTACTAAACGGATTTATGTTACAGTGGTATTTTAATGGCTTAGTAATGCCCGGTGAAACCTCATTACAATTAACAGCAACACAGCAAGGAACATATTATGTTGTTGCCACTGATAGTATTACAGGATGCAGTTCGGTATCGGATCCATTGCTATTTACTCCTGTTGGAATAAATCAACTTCAATCTGTTATTTCAGCAATCTTATTTCCAAACCCTGCCGATAAAAATGTTGTAGTACAACTTTCATCAGGTAGAAACGTTTTTACAACTGTTCAACTATTGGATATTAGCGGAAGAGTGTTGCAACAAAAAGATTTGACAATACTACAAGGATTAACGCATCTTCCATTCGATTTAACAGAAATTAGTAAAGGGGTATATCTGATTAAAATAACACAGGAAAACACCTCTAAAACATTAAGGTTCGTGATTAGCCGTTGATTGTTATTGCACAAGATTCATTTCTTCGGTAAGCCATTTGGCACCGGCAAATTTGTCAACGATAAACAGTACATAGCGAATATCTAATGTGATGTTTCTGCATTTCTCAGGATCAAACATAATGTCACTCATTGTACCTTCCCAAACACGATCGAAATTTATTCCGATTAATTGACCTTGTCCATTCAAAACAGGACTGCCTGAGTTGCCACCTGTTGTATGATTTGACGCTAAAAAACATGGAATTATCTTGCCATTTGTTGCATAACGGCCATAATCTTTTTTCTTATGAAGTTCAAGAAGTTTTTCAGGGACATTGAAATCATAATTTGTTGAATCGTACTTTTCTATAACACCATCAAGGGTTGTATAATATTTGTATGTAATTCCATCACGTGGTTCATAGCCTTCAACCTTACCATAAGTAATACGTAGTGTAAAGTTTGCATCCGGATATATATTCTTTTTATTCTCAGCAGCCATTTCTATCAGACCTTTCATATATACTTGTTGCAGATTATTTATCTCAAAGTTAATCTTCTTCATTTCAGGTAGTACCTTTTCGGCATAAGTCAACGAGCATTGTTTGATGAGACTATATGCAGGGTCAGTAAGAAGTTTACTGAGTTTGTTTGCACTAAAAGATTGAATAAAATTCTCTGCACGAATTTGGTCTGCAAACACAGACTTTTTGAATACGTAATCACAATAGCTTGAAGTATTGTTTTTGTGTTTTTTAGCAATAAAAGAAAGGTCAGCTGCAAGCCCTGCAGGTGTTTTGTCAATGTATTCTTTTAACAGCATAGGCATGATGGCTTTGTCAATGCTGACATCATAATTTTTAAAATAACCAGCAGTTGATTTTAATAAAGTAGCTTTCAATTCTGATAGCGCTTTTTCATCTACCGGATTTGTACTACAGATTTTTTCAAGCTTTGAAAATGTTTCAGCAAATGTTAGTAACTCAATTCCTTTTATTGATTCAAAATAGTAGTCGCTAGCAATAGAAAATGGCCTCTGCTTAATGTAAAACTGATTTAGTTTACTCACAACATTTTGATATTCTGTATTGGAATTCTTTTTTGCCCATTGAAAAAAATCAAACTCACGTTGAGACTTTACAGCTAAAGCATTAAGTTTTTTTAGCCCAAGTATTTCACCCTGCCATTTTGTATAGCCGTTTTTTATTGATGAATGTTTGGATGAGTATTGAATGCGAACGGTGTCATTATGTTCCATAGCCTGTTCCATTTTATCTAACCTGATTTTACGAAGTTCAATGCGAACAGGGTCGGTATGATTCATTAATGTTCTTACTGCCTCCATTGGCAAATATTCTTGTGTGCGCCCCGGAAAACCATAAACCATTGTAAAATCATTTTCTTTTATGCCGTTTAGACTTATTGGTAACACGTATTTTGGTTTATAGGGTATATTATCTTTACTGTAATCAGCAGGGTTGTTGTTTTTGTCTGCATAAATTCTGAAAAGGGCGAAATCACCTGTTTGACGTGGCCACATCCAGTTATCGGTTTCATCTGCAAACTTTCCAATGCTTGATGGCGGTGCTCCAACCAATCTAACATCTTTAAATATTTCAGTCACAATCAGAAAATATTTATTTCCATAATAAAATGGTTTTACTTCTGCATTATAATGTGTTCCCTGAATTGCTTTTTGCACCAATACCTGAGACAACTCTTTAATCTGAGCAGCTTTTTCTATTTCTTTTAAACTATCATTTACAAAAGGTAAAATACTTGCTGTAACATCTTCCATGCGAACAATAAAAGTTGCAGTTAACCCGGTGCATGAAAGTTCTTCATTTATATTCATAGCCCAAAAACCATTGGTTAGATAGTTGTCTTTAACGCTGCTGTGTTGAACAACCTGACTGTAGCCACAGTGATAGTTTGTTAGTAAAAGCCCGTTTTTCCCGATTATTTCACCGGTGCAGCCACCACCAAATTGAACAATTGCATCTTTTATAGAAGAAGAGTTCAGTGAAAATAATGAGTCAATAGGAATTTTAAGTCCTTTGCTGTACATAGCATCAGCATTTATGGTTTTTAAAAGTGTAGGCAACCACATGCCCTCATCGGCTTTTGATAGTAACTGACCAAGTACTATGATTGTTGTAAGTAAAGCTCTTCTAAACATGAATTTATATAATTTATGATGGCAAATTTAAACAAAGAATACATGTAGTTTTCATTGATATAAATCAAGTAATTGTGTAACCTTTTGGTCTTGTTTAGGTATAACAGTTGTCTTTATAAAATGAAAAAGATAGCCCAAATAGCAATTATCTGTTTTGTACTCAGTACAACTGTCTATGCACAATCTGCAGAGACGGCCTATCATTACATTCCCCCTTTAGTATCATTACCTACAAGTACAATTGCTTTTAAATTTGAAGAAGGCAAAATTTTCCATGTAAAAATTCCTTCCGAAAAATTACACTTAAAGGTGACAGTTCCCGATGAGCCAACATTGAAAATGCTGACACAAGAACAACAGCGAGAACAAAAAGACGAAGAAGATAAGAGATATCAGGCAAAACAGGACGCTATTGTACAAAACACACAAGTTATTACTGGCAGTTATAATCTTACCGATATTACACTTGATCAGCTGCAAGCACAAGAGAAAGAAGTGGTTGTTGCCGGTGACGACTTAGAAATAAAAGTTATTCCGTTGGCTGTGACACTATCGGATACAATTGCACAACAGCAATATAGTGTCGAAATCGTTAAAGAGAAGAGTGAAGCACGCCAAGAACATTTAGAGATTGCAGAGACTTTGCCTAAGAAGACTTTACAAAAGCCATCAATGGCATTAATCAATATTAGTTATGCTGAAATTAATAGTCAGCAGACAGCAAAGGTTTTAGAGCAAGGTAGTGTACCTAAAATGGACAATTTAAACCTAAAAAATGAATCTATACCGGTGAGTATCAGGCGACAACATGGCTCTGTAATTGGGCGTTATATCCTTGTAAATACCAATTAACCATTCTTATGAAAAATGAAGAAATCCTTCATTTTTCTGATTTTTCACTATTGATTTTTGAAAATTAAATTTGCTTATTATTATTGCAGTGTACAATAGAGAAATATTACAATGGTAAAACAAGCAGAGCAAACTAAAGAAAGAAAAAAGTCGGTTTCAAAAGATCATCATATTGTTCTATATAATGATGATTTTAACACTTTTGATTTTGTGATAGAATCACTGATAGAAATTTGTAATCATGAAAGAGAGCAAGCAGAGCAGTGTTCAATTATTGTGCATAACAATGGACGATGCTCAGTTAAGGATGGCTCGGTAAAAGTATTGCAACCTATGTGTAAGGCATTAGTTCAACGCGGCCTTACTGCAGAAGTAGAATGATCTATTTTCATTCAGAATTTGTAATTTCTGCACACCTAAAACAATTTTTTACACTTAAATAATTAAATATTAATTCTCATGAAAAGAGGTATAAAAATATTGTTGCTTATTTTTTTTGTTTCATGTAGTAATGTTCCTTTAACAGAGCGTAAGCAAATTAATCTACTTCCGGAGTCGCAGATGGTAGCTATGGCTTTAACATCATATAACGATTTTCTGAAAGAGCATCCTCCTGTGGTAAATAGTAACTCAGATGCTCAAATGGTTAAAAAAGTAGGAGAGCGTGTAAAGGACGCTGTTGTTCAATATATGCGCGACCACAACCTTTACGACAGAATAAAGGACTACCGTTGGGAGTTTAACCTTGTTGACAGTAAAGATGTAAATGCATGGTGTATGCCGGGAGGGAAAGTTGTTGTTTATTCCGGATTATTACCGGTAACGAAAAATGAAGAAGGTCTTGCCTTAGTTATGGGCCATGAAATTGCACATGCTATAGCACGCCATGGCAATGAAAGAATGAGTCAGCAGTTGCTAGCTGCAACAGGAGGACTTGCATTAGATGTTGCATTAACTAACAAGCCTGCAGAGACAAGACAGTTATTTAATACAGCATATGGTGTTGGTGCAAACCTTGGTGTACTATTACCATATTCACGATTACATGAAACAGAAGCTGATAAACTGGGATTGATTTTTATGGCAATGGCTGGTTATAATCCTGCCATTGCTCCTGATTTCTGGAAAAGAATGGCGGCAGTATCAGGTAATAAAGTTCCTGAAATATTAAGTACCCACCCAAGCAATGAAACACGTATTCACGATTTAAATAAGTTTATGCCTACGGCAATGAAGTATTATAAGCCACGCCCTTGATCTTTATTTGGCATTAAGTGACTATCCTTTGATAATTTCCCTCATAATTTCAGTTAAAATGCGGCAAACTATTTTTGCATATCTATCACTGGAAAAATGCCCACAGGAAGAATTGCTGGTTACGGTAGAGCAAACGGCAAATAGTTATTTAAAGCTTTATAAAAAATTATTGAAGTTGTAATTTTTCTATCGACCGGTTTCGTGTAGTAATGTAGTTTGTTTTCTGATAATTTTAATAACTATATAAAACAATATACTGAAAGCTGTTCCATAAATCAGAAAATTATTTTGTATGACATTGTTGGTTATTAATTGCCCGGCTGCATAAAAAAGTAAGAATACAATAAATATTGCAGCAAGTCCATTCTTCTCTTTCTTAAGTACCTTCTTCCAGCTGAATGGTAGTGATGGCTTTTTGTAATTTGAAAATTCAGGAATAAATGCCGGTGTTTTCTCGGCCCAGTCGGTATAGGCATTGCCGAACTTCTTTCTCATAAATTGTTCTTCGGCATACATTATACGCTCGTAGTACAACCAATAAACAGCAATAAACAACAATACAAACCAGATGCTTGCAGTAAAAAGAGCAATGCCAAGCCACATAATAAAATTACCAACATACAAAGGATGACGAACCATAGAATACATGCCTGTTTGATTGATAGAGTCAGCAACCTGACCTTCTGAAGTATTGCGACCGGATGTATTTACCGGAGTATGTCCTACAATATAAACACGCATTAACAATCCTAAAAACGATACAATCATGCAGGCATATAAGAACCATTCTTCAGACCTTGAGTTTTCAGGAAAAGGTCGGATATGGTGTACTTTACTCCATAAATAATAAGATAGCCCGAATCCTAAAAGAAACAGCGGTAAAAAGCTGCGATATTTAAAAAGCCAAAGCCCTTGTTTTTCCATTTCTTCTTGTAATGCCATAGTTTGTATGTATGGCGCAAAAATAAAAACAGAACCATACGGAATGGTTCTGTTTTTAAATTACTTTAAAATAGTCCCTAATAACTTAAAACTACAGAATTGGAGTTGCCGTTAATTGTCCAAGATACTTTATATCCGTATGCACAGTTTAAAGTAGTGGCATTACCACTTTGATCAACCCCTAATGTTAAAGCAAAATCACTTGTGTTGACATGATGTATCAGCTCTCCGGAATTGGGTCGCCACAATCCGCAATAAGTATTCGATATAATGGGGGTTGTATAGTAAGTGGTAAAAGCCTCTCCATATCTGTTTGTACCCCACATACTGGAGTTGCTATAAGAGTTTACAGTAGAATCACCATTTGAAGTAAAAGTGAGATAAGGCGCATGATTGCCTGTAGGAGTATATAACCACTCTGTAATACAGGTTTGATTCCATACAGCTGTTGAACCGTCATTGTATGTCACATTCACATTATATGCTCTGCTTCTGTATTTAAAAGTGCTTGTCCCTGCTAAAAAAGTTAACCAGTTATGGCCATTGACATTGGTTAGGGTTTTTGTGCCATTAAACAGGATAGACTTGTTATCACTAAGCCTGGTAATTTTAAAATTATTGTAAGTCAATGTCAGCACCGATCCTGCCATATGCCAGTTGGAGCCGGTTGTGAGTTGTACTTTAATCTGTCCTGAGCGGGTACGCGATGGGCTAAAACAAGGTGTGATACCATCAAAATTGAAAAACAAAATTTTCTGTGCCAGTTGAGAGGAGTCAATAGTTACTCCACATAATGGACTGGATAAAACACCTGCTCCACGCCCAAATGCAGGAATTTCGTTAATGGTGTTGTTAACGTCATTGTCGGCCTGATCGGACTCTGCTTTGAAATTGTTGGAGTCGTCATTAAACTGTTTCGTTTTGGCGTCTAATGCTTGTTGATCTTCTTTTTTACAGGCATAAAAACCTGTTGAGAGGATGGTAATGGATACCAATAAAATGATTTGCTTTTTCATTTATTTCAGAATTTAGAATAAAAGTAAGTATTATAGCCATCGAAAGTTCAGTTTTTTTAACTAAACGTCACATTTCTTAATAAAGTATTTACTTTTCCGGTGACTGTGTAAAATAAGCCAGTAATTCATCTACCGGACGAACAATGATTTTGCCAACCATGAACTTTTTCTCATCGGCAATTTGTTTTAAAATAGTTTTAAAATGAAAAGCAATACTTCCTATGAAATGTACAGGATAGTTTTGGTGCTGTGGATAGGCCAAAACACTTGTTTCAACAAACTCCAGCAGCCCCTTGTAGATGAGTGTCTGAATATAGGGGTGTTGCGCTTCGTCCGATAGAAACTTTGAAAAAGAAGCAAGATATACATTGGCTCCGGGCTGATGATAAACATGATGAATGGCCATTTCCTTATTCATGTTGTATTTCTGAAAAAACTTTTTCGATAAATCATCCGGCATGATACCATATAAAAAATGTGTAATCAATTTCCGGCCAAAATAACTTCCACTGCCCTCATCGCCTAAAATGTATCCTAAACCATGATTGGTAGGGTGGATGTGAGTTCCATTCCAGAAAGCAATATTTGAACCGGTACCCAAAATTGCTACTAAGCCTGCAGAATTAAAACATGCAGCTAAAGCAGCACCTAACATATCATGGTCAACAAATAGTTTTGCATTGGGAAACATATTTTTAAATGCTGATACTACAATATTCTTTCTGTCATCGCTGGAACAACCCGAACCAAAAAATTTTATATCCTTGATGGCATCTGCATATTGAACCAATGTTTGATTTTTTTTAAGCTCATTTAGAATGAAGTCTGAGTTATGAAAAAAAGGATTAAACCCAATAGTTTCAATTTCTGTAGTGAAACTGTTCTTGTCTGTTAAAAGCCAGTTTGTTTTTGTCGAGCCACTGTCTGCAACTAATAGCATTCTTTTTAAGTTTTTACAAATATAAATTATAGTGTTAAAAAACGGTTGTAATCCACCAGACGTTTGTCAAACGGGTTGTGTTGTTTTACTGCTTTGTCTAAATCTACAAGAATAACTTCTCTGCCATTCCATCCTGTCATTTTATTGGTTTGATTGTTGAACAATGCTGCTACTGCTTCAGCACCAAAGCGTGTAGCCATTATTCTGTCTTTAGCTGTTGGGCTGCCGCCACGTTGAATATGTCCAAGCACGGTGACTTTTATATCGTAATCGAATTCTTTTTTCACTGCTTCAGCTATTTTAAAGGCGCCACCACCATCATCGCCTTCAGCAACAATAACCACACTTGATGTTTTTCTTCTCAAAACACTCTCTTTTAGCTTTTCTACTAATGCAGTAATATTAGTTTTTTGTTCCGGCATTAATATATCCTCTGCACCGCTGGCAATTCCGGCATATAAGGCCAGGCATCCGGAGTCTCTGCCCATGACTTCCACAAAAAACAATCTATCGTGTGAGGCAGCAGTGTCTTTTATTTTGTCAACGGCATTAATGATGGTATTTAGTGCAGTGTCAAATCCAATAGTGTAGTCGGTGCCAAAAAGATCGTTATCTATAGTACCGGGTATACCTATGAAAGGAATATTACTAACCTTATTAAACTCTACAGCACCTTTAAATGTGCCATCACCACCAATTACAATGAGGCCATCAATTCCTGCCTTGCAAAGATTAGCGTATGCCATTTTCATACCTTCCTCAGTCATAAAAGTTTTACTGCGGGCAGTTTTTAATATAGTGCCACCGCGTTGCAATATATTACTAACAGAACGGGCATTTAGATCCAAAAATTCATCATGAATTAATCCTTCATATCCTCGCATAACTCCTACTGCTTGTTTGTTATGAGAAATGACAGATCTAACAATAGAACGAATACAGGCATTCATGCCCGGAGAATCGCCTCCTGAAGTTAGCAGCGCTATTTTCTGCATGTTCATAATTTTTTTAATTGATTAGGGCAAAGCTAAATTATTATGTTCGCTTTTTTTACTTTTACACCTTTAAACCATATATCAAATTCAAAAATCACATGACAAAATTTACTTTAATTGCTGCAGTTGCAGTTTTATTGTCGGGTGCATCAATGGCACAAGACAAAGTTTTGGTGAATCAAAATCCAACATTTGGAGCCAGAACACAGTCTGTAAATAAAACAGACTTAGCACATTCAGGAGTACTAGCTCCAAGAGGAGGAAATAGTGCTATCAATGTGGCCTATTCTGATGATTTCAGTCAGCAGAACGACACAATTTCATTAGCTGCAAGAGGCTATCTGACTTATTACAGAGGTACAGGACCACAGGGAGCACAGGCAACATGGTTTCAGCCTGATGGAACAGTGTTTCCAGCCTATAATGGTGCTGCAACTGAGTATGTTGCTGCAAATTATCAGGTAGTGACAGGAACTAATAACATTGACAGCTGGTTAGTAACCCCTGCTTTGAATGTTTCTGCAGGTGATATTATTGCATTTTATGCAAGGTCGGTTGCAGGTTCAATGTGGGTTGACTCAATTCGTGTAATGTACTCTGCCGCAGGCGACTCTACACCAGAAGGTACAACATGGGTTGAATTAGGCAGATTTCAGGCAAGTATAGCCGGTACATGGGATTATATAAACTATCCGGTAACTGCTGCGGGTACTTCAGCACGCTTCGCAATCCGTTATACTGTTGCAGATGGAGGCCCAAATGGTAGTAACAGCAACTTTATTGGAATAGATCAACTTGATATTTATACCCCGCAAGCCATTGATGCCAGTGTTTTTGCAATAAGTAATATGAATTCAGGTTGCGGTTTAAGTGCAACAACACCAGTTGATGTTTCTATCTTCAATTGGGGTGGAAGCGCAATTTCCGGATTTCCAGTATCATTTGTTGTGGATAATGGTACACCTGTTACAGAAACATTTACCGGAACAATTCCTGCCGGAGGGTCATCTTCATTCTTGTTCACCGGTACAGCTGATTTATCTGCAATTGGACCACATACAATAAAAGCTTATACCAGTCTTCCTTCTGATGGTAATGCAGCGAACGATACAACAACAGTTACTGTAACAAACATCCCTCCAGTTGTACTTGGGACTACGCCAGTTACTGAGGGTTTTGAAATGGCATCTGGTACTACACCTCCTCCGGGATGGACTATTGAAGATACAGATGGTGATGGTAATATTTGGGACTTCGCCACTACTTATATGCACAATGGTTTATTGTGTGCTCGTCTTGGTGTAGCAAATCCATTAGCTGCAACTCCTGAAAACTGGTTATTTTCTCCATGTCTGGATTTAACAGCCGGAACCAATTATAGAATTGAATATTGGTACAAGAGTTTTACAGAAACTGCAACCTCATATCAGTTAGAATTGCGTTATGGAAATGCTGCCACTGGTGCTGCCATGACCAATAATATTGCTGTTGACCCATTGTTTACTGATTCAACATATCATTTGGCTTCTCATACGTTTACACCTGCAACATCCGGTACGTATAATATCGGTATTAATGGCTTTGGTTCTAGTGTTGACAATTCAATCAGAGTGGATGATGCCTCAATGGTTGTGACAACCGGTATTAAAGAAACAGATTTGAGTAATAATGTAACGCTGATGCCAAATCCTGCAACAACAGAACTGTTGGTTTCTGCAAAACTTTATGGAAACTCAACACTTACCGTTTATAACCAACTAGGTCAGGAAGTAATTAAGCAAAATTATAATGAGCCTTTCCGTATTGCTTTAGATATTCAATCTTTGAACAAAGGTGTTTATACTCTTAAAATCAACAATGCTGATGGTGTTGTAGTAAATAAGTTTGTAAAACAATAATTAATCTTTTTTATAAAAAAACCACTGGTTGTCAACCGGTGGTTTTTTTATTTTTATGCCAGTATGAATATAGCAGACTCTTTCAATTCAGATAACATTTCTTTCTTTGAAAAGGTGTATCAGGTAGTTCGTTTGATACCTAAAGGAAAAGTCACAAGCTATGGTGCAATAGCTAAATATCTTGGAAGCGCACAATCGTCACGCATGGTTGGATGGGCGATGAACAACAGCAGCAAGATAAAGCCAAGAGTGCCTGCACATAGAGTGGTAAATCGTAATGGTTTGCTTACCGGAAAACATTTTTTTGGAGACAATAATGCCATGCAACATTTACTCGAAAAAGAAGGCATTAAGGTTTCAGACGATAAAATAATTAATTTTAAGAAACACTTTTGGGATCCATCTGTTGAATTAATGCTATAAACACTCATTTACAACTATTATCTTTGCACCATGCATATTACTAAAGAAAAAGTATTAGAAGCTTTAAGTTATGTACAGGAGCCTGATCTTAAAAAAGATTTGGTCACCCTCAACATGATTAAGGATATTGAGATTGATGGAAAAAAAGTCAGTTTCACAGTAATACTCACAACACCTGCTTGTCCATTAAAAGCAGAAATTGAACGCGCCTGTAAAAATGCCATAATTCATTTTGTAGATAAAGATGCTGATGTAACAGTAAACATGACGGCCAATGTTACTACACAGCGCAGTATAGATAATGAAATGATGAAAGGTGTTAAAAATATTATTGCTGTTGCCTCCGGCAAAGGTGGTGTAGGTAAGTCAACTGTTGCTGCCAATTTAGCCGTTTCATTAACAAAAAATGGTGCTAAAGTAGCTCTTGTTGACGCAGATATATTTGGACCCAGCGTACCGATAATGTTTGGCTCAGAACATGAACACCCTTTTATTGAAGAAGTTAACGGACGACAATTAATGATACCTGTAGAGAAGCATGGTGTAAAACTTATCTCTATTGGCTATCTTGCAGATCCATCGCAGGCAATTGTTTGGCGTGGACCAATGGCTTCAAAAGCATTGAAACAACTTTTTAGTGATGTTAATTGGGGCGATATAGATTATATGATTGTTGACCTGCCTCCGGGAACCAGCGACATACACCTTACCCTAATCTCCACAGTGCCACTTACCGGTGCAGTAGTTGTGACAACCCCACAGGATGTAGCATTGGCCGATGCCAGAAAGGCAATAGCAATGTTTCAACTCCCTTCAGTAAATATTCCTGTTTTAGGATTAATCGAAAATATGTCGTGGTTTACTCCTGAAGAGCTTCCCGAAAACAAATATTATCTTTTCGGAAAGGATGGAGGACAAAAGTTAGCTGCTGAAATGAATGTAAAGTTGCTTGGTCAGGTTCCGTTAGTTCAGTCTGTTCGCGAAGGTGGTGATCAGGGAAATCCAATTGCAACAGGAAGTTCAATCGTTGCAGAAGCTTTTAATAATTTATCGCAGTCTGTTGCACAACAGGTGGCAATTCGAAATGCAGTAATTGAACCGGCTCAACGTGTTCCTGCAGCTGGATTTTAAAAAAACGTATTGATGATGGAGTCTGTAAAAAATAATTTGAAAAATAAAGTCGAAAAGGCATTGGATACCATTCGACCTTATTTGAAGTCTGATAATGGTGATGTTACGGTAATGGATATCACACCACAAAATGTTGTGAAGTTAAGATTTGAAGGAGCATGCAGTTCCTGTACAATGAGTGCAATGACATTTAAAGCAGGAGTTGAAGAAACAATTTTGCGTATGGTTCCTGAAATTACTGCCGTAGAAGCATTGAATGTGGAGAATGTTTAAATAGTGATTTTTTATTTCTATAATAAAATAGTCTTGTTGATGTTTTCTTTTAATGAATGATTTCTTCCAATGAAAATAATAACATTTGTTCTTTACCTGTTGTTTTTTACAGGCACTATACATGGACAAACCTTTGTAGTTTTTAAAGGTGATACCATAAACCGTAAAGATACTAAAGGACTAAAACAGGGCGTATGGAAAAAATTTTACAGAACAGACAGCCTGTTTTCAGTAACTACTTTTAAAGATAATAAACAAACAGGTACTACAAAATTTTATTATGAATCCGGAAAGTTGAAGTCAACACTCATCTGGAAGAAACCCGGACAAATTGCTTTTGCAGAAAGTTTTTTTGAAGATGGAAAAAAAATGTCCGATGGTCATTATTTTAATGAACAGAAAGACAGCACATGGAATTATTATAACGAAGAGGGAAAAATTACCTCACAGGAAACTTTTCGTAAAGGCATAAAACAAGGAAAATGGCTTACCTTTTATCCGGAGGGTGGAAAAGTAGAAGAGAAAAATTATATCAATGGAAAGTTGGAAGGGCCATACTTAAAGTTTTTTAAAGATGGAAAGCCAATGTTAAAAGCTACCTATAAGAACGATAAACTTACAGGTGGTTATACCATCTATAATTCCGATGGCGGATTTTATACAACGGGTCAATATAATGTAGGTGACAGGTCAGGTAAATGGATTTTTTATAATGAAAAAGGCAGACCTTGGATTGAAAGTCAATATAAAAATGGATTTGAAGTTAAGACCGATACACTTCAGTAATAATTAAAGTAAATTTGCAAGGTGAGTAAGAAAGGTAGAATTTTAGTTGCCATGAGTGGTGGAATTGATAGCTCAGTTACAGCTATGATGCTGCATGACGAAGGTTATGAAGTTTTAGGCATAACAATGAAAACATGGGATTATGCATCGTCAGGAATATCTGGCAAAGAAACAGGGTGTTGTAGTCTCGACTCCATAAACGATGCCAGAAGTATTGCAGTAGAGAAAGGATTTCCGCATTATATACTTGATATCAGAGGTGAGTTTGGAGATTTTGTAATTGATAATTTTGTTGATGAATATCTTGCAGGACGAACGCCCAATCCGTGTGTTCTTTGCAATACACACATCAAATGGGAAGCATTAATTAAACGTGCCGATATGTTGAACTGCGAGTTTATTGCTACCGGACATTATGCTTCTGTGCGCAATGAAGGAGGCCGTTATATTGTAAGCAGAGGAAAAGATTTAAATAAAGATCAAAGCTATGTGTTGTGGGGGTTAAGTCAGAAGAATCTGGCACGAACACGATTTCCATTAGGCAATTATAAAAAATCTGAAATCCGCAGCATGGCTTTCGAAATGGGTTTTAAAGAGTTAGCCAATAAAAGTGAAAGTTATGAAATTTGTTTTGTTCCGGATAACGACTACAGAGCATTTTTAAAACAAAGAGTTGAAGGCATTGAAGATAGACTTGATGGGGGAGTGTTTGTGAATACAAAAAATGAAGTGATAGGTAAACACAAAGGGTATCCTTTCTATACAATAGGTCAGCGTAAAGGACTTGAAGTTGCATTTGGTAAGCCAATGTATGTTACAGAAATAAAGCCTAACACAAATACTGTTGTTTTGGGTGAGTTGGAAGATTTACAGAAAACTACCATGAAAGTACGCGGATTAAATTTAGTTAAGTATGAATCGCTCCGCCAACCAACAGAAGTACTCACCAAAATAAGATATAAAGATCCAGGCACAATGAGTGTCATTACTCAAACAAATGCAAATAATGCCTCTGTGGAATTTCAGGCACCGGTAACTGCTGTGGCTCCCGGACAGAGCGCTGTTTTCTACGAGGGTAATGATGTAGTTGGTGGAGGATTTATAGATAAAGAATATGGCAAAGTCTAAAAATATTTTCGCACTTATTAGCCTTGCCTTGGTATTGCTGATGGGATGTACTAAAGACAAAGAAACTGTCAATGCCATTGACTATCGTTATTATCCAATAGCAATTGGTGATTCAATGATCTATCAGGTTAGTTTATTTAATAAAGACCTTAACACTTACGATAGTACTTATCAGTTATTAGAAAGAGTCGAATCAATATTCAATGATAATGAAGGCCGGCAAACATATCGCATAGAACGTTATGTACGCAAGACCGATGCTGATGCATGGAGTATTTATAAAGTTTGGACGGTTAACAGGACTTCTATCAACATTGAGAAACAAGAAGATAACATTACCTATATAAAACTTATATTTCCGGTAAAGCTCAATAAAACATGGAATGGAAATGCGAAAAATATTTTTGCTGATGACTTTGAAGATTATAAAATTATTACACTAAATGAGCCAATGCAGACAATGAATTATTCTTTTGACAGCACTTTAAAAGTACAGCAAATAGATTATGATTATGGCTTTGAAAAAAGAAATCATTTTGAAGTTTACGCCACCGGTGTAGGCATGATATACAAAGATCAATATGATTCTTTACAAGGCAGTCCACTTGGAAAAATATTTCATTACACAGAGACATTACTTTATCACAATAAGAAATAGTCATGAAAAAAGTTTACGCATTGATTTTGATTTTTCTGATATCGCAAGAGTTGTATAGTCAGAATCGTTATGCAGTTATGCTGACGGATAAAAATAATTCAACATACAGCTTATCTAATCCATCTGCTTATCTGTCACCGAGGGCAATTAACAGAAGACTTCAGTTTGGCATTGCAATAGACTCTTCCGACTTACCGGTTAATGCAACATATCTTACAGCTATTCAAAACACAGGAGCAGTTATTTTAAATACATCACGCTGGCTAAATGAAGTTACTGTTGATGTATCTGCAAACCCAAGCGCATTAGCCACAATAAATGCATTGCCTTTTGTGAAGCAAACAAAATTGGCTTCACGAACTAGCAATAAAACAAGCAGCAAATTTAGTTTTGAGATGGAGAGTTTAATGCAACGTCAGTCTCAAACACAGAAGGTGGCTTCATCTACAGCCTACTATAATTATGGAAATGCACTTAATCAGATTCAAATGTTGCATGGCGACAAGTTGCATGATTTAGGATTTCGAGGTGATGGAAAAATAATTGCTATGCTTGATGCAGGATTTTATCGTGTTGACAGTATGACAGCATTAGACAGCCTGCGTGCGCATAACAGAATTATAGCTACTTATGATTTTGTTGATCACAATAGCAATGTCTATGACGACCATACGCATGGTTCTATGTGTTTTTCTATTATTGGAGCCAATGACCCCGGCAATATTGTTGGTACTGCCCCCGAGGCTTCATTTTTACTCTACCGTTCAGAAGATGCAGCAACTGAAAAACTTATAGAAGAATACAACTGGGCTACCGCTGCGGAAGCTGCCGATAGTGCCGGTGCAGATATAATTTCCAGTTCTTTGGGCTATACCCGTTTTGATGACTCAACCATGAATCATACCTACAGTGATATGGATGGCAGAACAGCACCCATATCAATTGCAGCTAACATTGCTTCACGAAAAGGAATTGTTGTGGTAAGCAGTGCAGGTAATGAAGGTAATGGCCAATGGCATTATATATCAGCTCCAGCTGATGCCGATAGTATCTTAACCATTGGTGCTGTTGATGCAGCTGGTGCTTATGCATCCTTTAGTGGAACAGGTCCTTCTGCTGATGGCAGAATTAAGCCAACTGTTGTGGCACAAGGGCAAGGTACATTTGTGTCCGACCCTTATTCAAATACTGTTTTTTCGGGTAATGGAACTTCTTTTTCATGTCCTGTAATTGCAGGATTAGTTGCTTCATTGTGGCAGGCAATTCCTTCTGCAAACAATATGCAAATTATTAATGCCATAGTACAAAGTGCATCTCAGTATAGCAATCCTGATTCATTGCTTGGTTTTGGAATTCCTAATTTTGATTCTGCACGTAACTCATTGCTTGCAGTTTTTAATCCATATTATGGTAAAGGTGATTTCATTGAAAAAATATTTCCCAACCCATTTAAAAATCAACTGAACATTAATTTTTATGCAGATAGTAACAGTCAATATACCACAGAAATATTTGATCTGAGTGGAAAGCGTGTAATGATTAAGTATGGTAAATTTATTCCATATACTATCAATAGTATAAACCTTGCTACGGCCAGCTTGGGAAAAAGTGTCTATATACTGCGCATCACTACTGAAAAGCATGTTTTTCAGTCACGAATTTTGAAACAGTAAGTTTCAATGTCATCAATAAGGAAGAAACTAAAAATTTTAGGGACTAACTTTTTATTTTTATTACTTTTTTTAATCCTTGCAGAATTTGGATTACGAATTGCAAATCTCGGATATGACAATGCAGCATTCGAACCCGATTCTGTTCTGCATCATATTCATAGACCTGATTATTTTTTCATTCACTCAAATGCTGCAGAGCATGAATATGGAAATATTCAGGTAAGATATGATAGGATGGGTTGTGTTGTTAACCCGAATGAAAAAAAGACAGAGAATTGCAGGGGAAAAATTTGGTTTTTTGGCGACTCCTATATTGAAGCACTTCAAGTAAATTATGATTCATCTGTTGTTGGAATATTGGAGAAAGATTTTCCTGATGTATGTTTTAAAAATTTTGCTGTTGGTGCATACAGTCCAATTCTGCATTATTTAAAATTGAAGCATTTATTGAAAAGTGATAAACCGGATGTTGCTTTTTTATTTTTATATGCTAACGATGTTGCTGAAGACAAACAATATTTTAACAAAGCAAAGTTTAATGGACAAGAAGTGACGGCTGTTGATGGCGGTATGCCACAATGGAAGTATGAAATAATAAGAAACTCAAACCTGCTTCGATTAGTTCGTAAATTTTATATGCAGATGACTGTAAAATTCGAAAACAATCGGAATTTAAATGAATCTGCTTTGAATGAGAGTAAAGATATACTTGCTGAACCAACATTAACTTACTTAGAAAAATTTGTTGCACTTTGTAAGGATAATAAGATTAGGGTAATTGTATCGTGTATTCCTTCAAAAAGGGATATTCTGAAGACTGATATTAATACAGATAGTTTTTCAAATCAGATAAAAGCATGGTGTTCCGGCAGATGTGATTTTCTTGATTCGCAAAGTCCTTTGCAAAGCTTTTATTTAGAAACCAACAAATCTCCCTATTACAAAAATGATATTCATTTTAATAACTATGGCCACCGCATTCTAGCAACGACCATTGCACAATCACAAACTATCAAGAACTGATTTGATTTTATTAAAGTCAGGAATTTCTCCTGCGTTTTCTAATACTTCCAAGTAGCGTAGAATTCCACTTTTATCAATGAGAAATGCAGCTCGTTTTGTAATACCTTTCATGCCTAACCCAAACAGTTCATATTGTACATGATAAATTTTACCTATTTCTTTGTTGTAATCTGAGACCAACTGGAAGTTCAACTTTTGTTCTTCTTTATATTTTGCCAGCGAATAGATTGTATCTGTTGAGATGCCAATTACTGTACAATCTAAGTTGTTATAATAAGACAAATCATCTCTGACACTGCACAATTCTTTTGTACAAGTACTGGTAAATGCTGCCGGGAAAAATAAGAGTAATACATTCTTTCCTTTCAATTGTTCAAGGGAAAATGGTTGTTTTTCAGAATTGAAACTTTCAAAGAGTGGTGCCGGATGATTAATGTTCAATGACATAATATTTATTTGTTTAGTATTTTATTTCCGTTTGAATTAGTAATTGTGTGGTTCATTAACTGAATAGCAGTTTTTAAATTGTCACCTTCGCAATAACAGCGTAAATGATGACATTTTTCAATCAAATCAGTCATATTAATCAGGGTTATTTTAGAGCCGTGAAAGTGCTGAATAAAATAATCTTTTAGTTTAATGGCTTCATTGTTTGAATTACACCCCAAAGTAGTGTTGCCATGTTTTCTTGGCCCCGGGCCAAACAACTCAAAGAAATAATCTTTTTTACGTAGCACAAAGTCTTTTTTATTGTACAAAACAAATAGGCTATAGTTGTCGCTCTTTTTATATGCAAGAGTGCTGTTTCGTGAATAGTAGTTTTTAAAAGCTTCTATTCCGTCTATTGCCGGTGCAATAAGACAAATATTAATATTTCTGTTATTTGGGGTGGGATAATTGTTTATTGTTGTATCAAACAAAGCATTGGTAACAACTTTCGCACCAAGACTGTGTGATATAATATTAACCTCAGGTGAAGTGGTACGTGACAATACTTGTCTTAATCCATAACCAACTGAAACAGCATTGAGTTGTGCTTTTTCAAAAACCGTAAAAATTTGTTTCATCTGTTTAACACCTTCTGAAATATCTAAATAACTGCCATCCCAAAACACTCTGATATAGGAATATTTTTCAGTACTTAACCGATTAATTGCCGCAATCAATAAGTTATAATCTATAACAGAGGTGAAAACACCTGGTTTATTAACATACGATTTCCTAAAACCATGAATCATAAAAGTTGGAACCAAACCTTTTTTTGTTTGATTGTTGATCTTATCAGCTATAGTTTGAAAAATTGAATCATTAAGAATACTTGTGTTTGATATACTATACTTGTTGAAACGACATTTATATAATGAACATATTGCAGAAAAGTCATTTGGATAACTATTGTAAAAAGAATCTAATGAGCCGGTATTAAAATTCAGTACAGAGTCAGCAATAAAATAGTCGGGATATGGCTTCCCGTTTCTGTCAAAATAAACAGATAAAATAGTGTCATTAAGGTTTCTTTCTCCATACAATACATAATGCTGTGCCGTACTACGAATTGAGGAAAACAGAAATGAAATTGTTAAGATCAGTGAAAAGTACTGCATAAATATTAAAACAGTTTAAAAACACTTTTAACCATTGATAGTTTTAAAAAATAAAGTTTTAAAAAGGCAAAAATATCTTTTAAAAATTTATCTATAAAGTCCTATACTGAATGATTTTAAAGAATTGACAAAAGCAGGTCGCGCGAAGTAGGAGGGACTGGACTTGGCTTAGCCATTGTGAAACATATTATAGAGGCACAGCACCAAACTATTAAAGTGCGTAGTGAAAAGGAGAAAGGTACTAATTTTTCATTCAGCCTGTCCGTAAGTAAGAAATAGAACTTGTAATTAATATTGGAACAATCTTCGCTCCAAATCTTCAGTCATGCCTTTATAGAAGACATTGTGCGATTGTGAATGGATAACATAAACAGTGAACATAAATAAAAAAGTCCGCATTTGCGGACTTTGTGGGAGCAACAGGATTCGTCAGCCGCGGCTGACTGTGCCCTCTGCTAAAGAGTAATTTTAGATTTAAGGAAGTCTCTGCCGGCACCGGTTTTGAAATATTTTTCTCTTTTGAGCGCATCAGATTTAGAAAGAAAAGTTTCTGAATAGACTAATTTCCAAGGAGCTTTATTTTTGGTGTAAGTTCCAAGTAGGCCATTGTTATGCTGGAACAATCTTCGCTCCAAATCTTCAGTCATGCCTTTATAGAAGACATTGTGCGATTGTGAATGGATAACATAAACAGTGAACATAAATAAAAAAGTCCGCATTTGCGGACTTTGTGGGAGCAACAGGATTCGTCAGCCGCGGCTGACTGTGCCCTCTGCTAAAGAATAATTTTAGATTTAAGGAAGTCTCTGCCGACACCGGTTTTGAAATACTTTTCTCTTTTGAGCGCATCAGATTTAGAAAGAAAAGTTTCTGAATAGACTAATTTCCAAGGAGCTTTATTTTTGGTGTAAGTTCCAAGTAGGCCATTGTTATGCTGGAACAGTCTTCGCTCCAAATCTTCAGTCATGCCTTTATAGAAGACATTGTGCGATTGTGAATGGATAACATAAACAGTGAACATAAATAAAAAAGTCCGCATTTGCGGACTTTGTGGGAGCAACAGGATTCGTCAGCCTCGGCTGACTGTGCCCTCTGCTAAAGAATAATTTTAGATTTAAGGAAGTCTCTGCCGGCACCGGTTTTGAAATATTTTTCTCTTTTGAGCGCATCAGATTTAGAAAGAAAAGTTTCTGAATAGACTAATTTCCAAGGAGCTTTATTTTTGGTGTAAGTTCCAAGTAGGCCATTGTTATGCTGGAACAATCTTCGCTCCAAATCTTCAGTCATGCCTTTATAGAAGACATTGTGCGATTGTGAATGGATAACATAAACAGTGAACATAAATAAAAAAGTCCGCATTTGCGGACTTTGTGGGAGCAACAGGATTCGAACCTGTGACCCTCTGCTTGTAAGGCAGATGCTCTGAACCAGCTGAGCTATGCTCCCTAACTATTTTAATGGGTCATTTTTAATGAGCGTGCAAAGATACAGATAGGTTAGTATTCTCCAAATTTATTTTGAAAAATATGGCATAAAAAAACCGCTTTTAAGCGGCCTTTTTATTGCTATCTATTTATGCAGGATTTTCCGGCAAGTCTGTCATAATTTCCTGATCAACAAGAATTCGTCCGCAATGCTCGCATACAATAACTTTTTTGCGTTGCTTAATCTCCAACTGACGTTGTGGTGGAACCTTGTTAAAACAACCGCCACAGCTATCACGCTGAATAGAAACTACAGCCAAGCCGTTGGCAGCGTTTTCACGAATCTTTTTATATCCGCTTAGCAAACGTTCTTCTATAATTGCAGCAGCTTTTCCAGAATATTCATTCAGTACATCTTCTTCCTTACGGGTTTCTGCAATGATGTTGTCTAACTCTTTGCGTTTGTTTTCCAAATCAGATTTGCGATGTGTTAAGTCTTCTTCTGATTCTGTCAGGATTTGTTTTTTAGAGGTGATTTCAAAAGTGTATTCTTTAATCCGCTTCTCACAAAGTTGTATTTCAAGTTTCTGGAATTCTATTTCTTTAGCAAGCGACTCATACTCCCTATTGTTTTTTACATTGTTTTGCTGACCCTCATATTTCTTTATCGCAGCAGTTGAATCTTTAATTCCTTGTTTTCTTTCAGCAATCATCCTGTCAAACTCTGTCATATCATTATTGATATTGCTGATTCTTGTTTCAAGACGTGCAACATCATCTTCAAGATCTTTTACTTCAACAGGTAATTCTCCTCTTACAATCTGAATTCTGTCAATTTCAGAGTCAATTTGTTGAAGTTGAAACAAAGCTTGAAGTTTTTCTTCTGCTGATGCGTCATGAACACCTTTCTTAGGCATTTTAATCTGAAACTGTGAAATGTCGCCAACACTGTATTTGCTTGATAATTTTGCTGCCGTACCCGTATCAATAGCTTTTAAATTACGTGTTTCCGTTAAACGCTTCACTACTGGTTTACTCACCTTGGTAATTACCGGTTCTTCTACTTTCTTACTTCTGCCTTTTGTTTTTGCTTTAGTGTCTGTTTTTGACATGCCTGTACTTGTTTTTTTTACTGCTTTTGATGATGTGACTTTTGTATTTGTTTCTTTCGGTTTGGCTTTTATGTTTTTCTTTTCTTTTTCAGTAGCTTTAGTTTTTGTGGCTTTAGGTGCAGCGGCCTTTTTAGCTGGTTTTGCCGGAGCTGATTTTTTTACCGGAGCCTTTTTTGCAATAGGTTTTTTAACTGCCGGTTTTACAACAGCCTTCTTCTTAGCAGGTGTTTTTTTTGCTGCTGTCTTTTTCGCTGCCGGCTTTGCACTTGTTTTTTTTGCTACAGCTTTCACAGGTTTTTTTGCCGCCATAATCAGAAATATTTTACCGGATTTGTATCCACTTTTGTTAAACGGATGGCAAATGTAGTAAATTTTTTGATTAACAAATCTTTAATCAGCATCATTGTAAACTGCTCGGTCTCATAATGCCCGGCATCTATGAGTAAAATTCTATTATCAGCGTCAAAAAACTGATGATATTTTATGTCTGATGTGATTAAAGCATCTGCACCTGCGTCAATTGCCTGCGGCAGCAGAAAAATACCTGAACCGCCACAAACGGCAACTTTTCTTATTTTCTTTTGGCTTAAGTGGGTGTGCTTTAACACACTACAATTTAAATTTGATTTAACCAGTTGTAAAAAAGTAATTTCATCTATTTCTTCTTTAAGTTGGCCTATCATTCCTGAACCTGTCTGCTGATGCGTATTGGTTAATGTGTAAATGTCGTAGGCAACTTCTTCATAAGGATGTGATTCAAACAAAGCTTTTAGCACCAGATGTTCTCTATGTGCTTCATAAATAACTTCTGTACGAACTTCACTCTCCGTGTGTCTGATTAACTTTTCTCCAATTGTGGGATTCGCTTCTGCTTCAGGTTTAAATGTGCCTTTGCCCTCAATATTAAAACTGCATTCGCTGTAATTACTGATGTTTCCGGCACCTGCTGCAAAAAAGGCTTTCCTGACTTTTTCAGCCTGCTCAATTGGCGTAAAGGTTACTAATTTCTTTAAAATGCCCTGTTTTTGCAACAATATTTTAGCATTTTCAAGACCCAACTGTTGGCATAACTGCCGGTTGACTCCTGTATTTATATTATCTAAGTTGGTATGTAGTGCATAAATTGCAAGGTTGTTTTTTATTGCCTTTATGATTACACGCTCAACATAATTCCTTCCGGTAATTTTTTTTAACCCACTGAATAAAATCGGATGATGTGCGATAATCAAATTGCAGTTTTCTTTGATTGCCTCATCGAGTACGGCTTCTGTAGTATCAAGGCAAATCATTATTCCTTTTACTTCATCAGCGGAATTACCAGTCAAAAGACCGCAATTGTCATAACTTTCCTGATAAGCCAAAGGTGCCCAATTCTCTAATACTTTTATGACTTCGTTGATTCTAATCATTATTTTTTCTGTTATGCAAAAGTAAGAATGCAGGCTGTTTTCAATAGGTTAAAAGCTACTTAAATTAAACAATTAGAAGTTAATTAGTTTTTTACATCACCATTTCATCATATCAACTGCATACTTACTTTGCATTGATTTCAAAACTAAATGAATTTAAACATTAAGAGATGAGGAAAATATTTTTGGCTATCGTTTTATTGTGCATCAGCCATCAGATTAATGCACAAAACAGTGACCGCAAATGGAACTTGGGTTTATATGGCGGTGCTACCCAATATAATGGCGATATGGGACAAGGTTTTTATAAAACCAATCAGCCATTTTATGGTTTCGGTGCTATATCCGTAGGATATTATCTCGGAAAATATGCCGATTTACAAATAATGGGTACAACAGGCGAAGCAGGATTTATTGAAGATCAGGTAAATCGTTTCAGAATAAAAATGACTACGGGAAGTTTGCATTTACGTTTTCATTTCACAAAGCCTGAAGCAGCAGTCAGACCATTTTTATTTGCCGGAGCAGGAATAATAGTTTGGGATAGAAATATTTGGGCACAAAATGGAGATGTCGTAAGTCGTTATGATTATGCATTACCTTCCTTTGGTGGTGGTTTAAATTTCAGACTTTCTGAATCTTTCAACCTAGTTATTCAGGAAACATTTATGCTCTCCTCAGAAGATGATGTTGACAGGCAAGTGAATCAGAACAATGATGGATTTTTATTTCATACTGTTGGCTTAACATTTAATCTTGGCAAAAACAAAGATTCTGATGATGATGGTGTTGCTGATAAGAAGGATAACTGCCCAAATACACCTAAAGGGGTTAAGGTAGATGCATCGGGTTGTCCTGTTGACTCAGATAATGATGGTGTTGCCGATTATATGGATGATTGCCCTACAGCACCGGGAACTCTGCCCTTGAAAGGCTGCCCCGACAGAGATGGTGATGGCATTAGTGATAAAGATGATTTATGCCCGGATGTAAAAGGTTTAGCAATTCTAAAAGGCTGCCCTGACGAAGATGGTGATGGTGTAGCTGATAACCTTGACAAGTGTCCTGAAACCAAGAAAGGATATAAAGTTGATGCAAACGGCTGCCCTTTTGATAGTGACGGAGATGGGTTGGTGAACGAAGAAGATATGTGTCCTGAAGTACCGGGTGTTATTGCCTTGAAAGGTTGCCCCGATAGCGATGGAGATGGTGTAGCTGATTACGAAGACAGATGCCCTACAATAAAAGGTACTATTACAAACAAAGGTTGTCCTGAAATTACAAAAGAAGATGTGAAAAAAATTACTCAAATAGCATCTTCAATTTATTTTGAAAGTAATAGTGATAAACTAAAGCCTGCTTCACTGGTACAACTGGATGCATTGGTCGGAATCCTGAAGAAGTATGATGCAGCAAATTTGTCAATAGAAGGTCATACCGATAATAAAGGCGATGATGCTTATAACCTTAATCTATCGCAAAAACGCTGTGATGCAGTAAAAAACTATCTGATGAGCAAAGGAATTTTTGAATCGAGATTAACAGCTACCGGTTTTGGAGAAACTAAGCCAATTGCCGGAAACGACACTCCTGAAGGAAGAGCAAAAAACAGAAGGGTAGAGCTGAAAACATCTTACTGATTTTTTAGTTCCACTGCCATAGGGTATATTCTCCCTGCCGGTGTATTATTCTGCCTTTGACTTGTTCCGGTAGTTTATTATTATTTAATAAAATCATAGAATAACTTTTGTTATCTGGCTTATGATTTGTGCCTGAGTAAGCAGCATTTGCCTTTTCTCTCCGGTTGATATTTTTCCATTCAATTTTTCTTTCCAGATTATAATCGGTTGTGAAATTATAATACCATTGTTTCAGAAACCATGGCTCGTGGATAATAGCTTTCCATGCCACAGGTGTAGGTCGTTGTGCTTCACATAAAAATGAATCGTCATCAGGGAAGCTCAAAATCTTTGTGGTCACAGGGGTGTTTTCTCTGATCCATTCATGCATCAGTGTTAAATCAGTTTTTTTAAACTGACCAATTGCATAACGAGATTTCAGCCTCTCTATTGGTAGTTGTGAAGCATGTGTAATTAAATAAAAGACAATAATTGATAAAGCAATGACACAGGCAGACATCCACTTAAACTGAAATGTCTTTTCTATCAGTTTTTGCTGTGCTATGAAATGAGCTATATAGAAACTACAGAATATGGTAAGCCAAACCGAAGTTTTAAACCATTGCAATTTACCTACAACCATTATTCCTAAAGCATCAAAAATTAAATAGTAAAAAATCATACCCGCAGCAATGCCTGAAATTATCACAATTATTTGTCTGTTGTATTTTGTTGGAAATCTAAAAAATAACAAACCGGATATCAGAAATAATACACCGCTTTTAATATAATCTACAATTGGAAAAAAGGAAGGTAGATAATGATGTGGATTTCTGAAAACATATAAAATATAATAAAAAAGCATGTCAGGTGTTGCGATTTCTGCAAAAAACTGACGGTAGAATAAAGGTATTAGCATTGGTGAAGCTGACACTAAATAGAAAATTATTATCGTGACAATTTCTTTGATTCTGAATTTGGAAGATACCGATTGCATCAGCAAGAGCAATAAAAACACCTGCATGCCTACCAACGGTTGATACCATGTAGCAAGCCCGCAACAGAGCACAGCTATTCTCATACGCGAACTAAAAGCGTAGTAAAATGTTGCCATACAAAGTGTGTTAGCAAAAACGGTACAAGTCAGCATATTGTCTGAAACAGTATTTCCACCAACTGTAATTTTATTCAATAAGATAATTGCTATGAAAGGAGTTATTGTAGCGGTAATATGGTTCTTGAAAATTACAAATGAAGTTTTTTGAATGTAAAAAATAAATACTGTCAGCAGCAACAACATGAATGTAAAAGCAACAGTTGGTAACGGAAACACAAGTCCGGAATAATATAAAGTGTGATTATAAAAATAACGAACAGAGAAACCCGAAGCCAGAAACTCAGTCACATAATCACCTTGATACAATAGCGGGTTCAGCATTTTGTAAACAGCCGGCAAATGTTCTTCAAGGTCACTACAATTAAATTTGTAGCCGTAAACTGCCAGAAACAACAGGCTGTAAAATATGGACCAAATCCAATATTTACCCGATTGTGACAGTGAATAATTCTGCGACATAATGAACAAAGAAAACATTTTTGTTAATTAGCATCGAAATAAATTGATATGGCTGATCAAAATCTAAGAATTTTGTTGGTGGAAGATGAGCAAACCTTGTCTGAAACAATAAAGCTGAACCTTGAAATGGAAGGCTACTATGTAAATGCAATTGGTGATGGTAAAACCGCCATTAAAGTGTTTAAAGAAGCACGTTATAATCTTGTAATTTTAGATGTAATGCTTCCTGAAATCAGTGGATTTACTGTTTGCGAAGCAATACGTCTTGAGAATCTTGATGTGCCCATTTTATTTCTTTCAGCCAAAAACCACCCAAACGACAGAATTACCGGTCTTAAATTAGGAGGTGATGATTATCTGACCAAGCCCTTTAACCTTGAAGAGTTGTTACTCAGAGTGCATAATCTTATCAGAAGGAGCACAGCCAATAAGGATGCGACATCTCTTTCGACTTATAATCTGAACAACAATCAAATTAATTTTGCACAACTTGAAATAAAACGTGCCGATGGTACTACAACACATCTGACAAAAAAGGAATCGTTATTGTTGAAATTACTGATAGAAAAACGCAATGAAGTTGTTTCGCGCGAACACATTCTTGAAACTGTTTGGGGTTATGATATCTATCCCAGTACCCGAACAATAGATAACTTTATCGTTACATTCAGGAAATATTTTGAACCAGACCCATCCAATCCAAAATATTTTATCTCTGTAAGGGGTGTTGGTTACAAATTTGCCGATCAGGGTTGAGTGCAGCACCTTAAAACATTCGCTATTTTTGACAGGTGAATATTTTAGTCATTGATAACTTTGATTCTTTTACCTACAACCTTGTTCATTATATTGAAAAGGCAGCCGGTGTACGTCCAACAGTTTGGCGCAACAATTCACACGTAATTGATGAGGTTGCTTCATTTGATAAGATTTGCATTTCTCCCGGACCGGGATTACCTTCACAGGCAGGCATTACCAAAGAGGTTATCAGGCAGTATGCATCAGAAAAATCAATACTTGGCGTTTGTTTAGGTCATCAGGCTATTGCAGAAGTTTTTGGGGGCAGCCTTCGTAATTTACAACAAGTTTTGCATGGCGTAGTGCGACCGGTAAATGTATTGGTGCAAGATGTGATATTTGAAAATATACCAATAACGTTTCCTGCTGCACGCTATCACTCTTGGGTAGTGGATCAAACAGGAAGTCAACTTCAGGTTATAGCCGGTGACGACAATGGCGAAGTGATGGCAATAAAGCATGTTCTTTATTCTGTTTATGGTGTTCAGTTTCATCCTGAAAGTATAATGACAGAATATGGACTACAACTTATTTATAATTGGATTCATAAAACCTGAACCATGCATATCAGACAAGCTTCAAAAGACGATTGTAGTGCCATCAACAAATTGGCTCATAGCATTTGGCATAGCCATTACCCAGGTATTATCACCATACAGCAGATTGATTTTATGTTGGAAAAGATGTATAGTATCGAAAAATTAAATCAGTTGCTTGATTCAGGCTCTATAATTTTGGTTGCAGAAGAAGACGAAAAACTTTTAGGCTATATTTGCTTTCGTGAGGAAGCAGAAAACAGTTTTTTTCTTGATAAATTGTATGTGGCTACAGCATTGCAACATAAAAATATAGGCTCACTGCTACTTGAAGCCATGCTGAGCAGTCTGCCTGAGGCTATTGTAGTTCGGCTGCAGGTAAACCGTTCAAATTTTAAAGCGATTAACTTCTATTTCAAGAAAGGATTTGTAATTGAAAGTGCAGCAGACTTTGATATAGGCAATGGCTTTTTTATGAATGATTTTGTAATGATTAAGAAGTAATATGGCAGGTAATACATTTGGTACACTTTTCAGGATAACAACTTTTGGTGAGTCGCACGGACCACTTATAGGTGTTGTTATAGACGGTTGTTATTCAGGCATACAATTGGATTTAGAACTTATAAGAACACAACTTTCAAGACGCAAGCCCGGTCAATCTGCAATTACCACACAACGAATGGAAGACGATGAACCGGAAGTGGTTTCAGGATTAATCAATGGCATCACCACCGGTGCTCCACTAACCTTGCTAATTCGTAACAAAGATCAACGTCCTGCTGATTATGATGCACTAAAAAATACTTACAGGCCATCACATGCCGATTATACCTATGAACAAAAATATGGCATTCGTGACCATCGCGGAAGTGGCAGGGCATCAGCACGCGAAACAGCTGCACGTGTAGCTGCGGGCGCTGTTGCTATGCAAATACTGAAATCCGAAAATATTTCTATCGATGCTTATGTGAGTCGTATCGGCAATATTTCAATTCCTGAAAATATTTCAATTGATACTTCAAAAACGTATCACAATATTTTGCGTTGCCCACATGAAGCCACAGCACAACTGATGCTGAATAGGATTGAAGAAGCTGCACAATCCGGAGATACTTTAGGTGGAATAATATCCTGCACCATTAGCGGTGTTCCTGCAGGATTAGGTGAGCCTGTATTCGATAAATTTCATGCACAACTCGGCAAAGCTATGCTTAGCATAAACGCGGTTAAGGGTTTTGAGATAGGGTCAGGTTTTTTCGGCACTTTGCAAATGGGGTCACAGCAAAACGATGTTTTTGATACAGATAAAAACGGAAAAGTTTTTACCACAACCAATAATTCCGGGGGTGTGCAGGGTGGAATTACCAACGGCATGGACATTACATTTAACGTAGCATTTAAGCCTGTATCAACACTCATGAAACCCCAACAAAGTATTAACGCACAAAATCAGAAAGTGATTATACAACCCGGAGGTCGTCATGATGTTTGTGTAGTGCCACGTGCAACACCAATCGTTGAGGCAATGGCTGCAATTACAACACTCGATTTTTTAATGATTGCCAATGTTGCAAAGCACAAATAGATGTCTTTTTATTCTTTACATTATTCAGATTGTAATAATCACGTAGAATGAGTATTGGCTAAAAAAGAAAAAGGCAATTTCAATTCTTAGAATTGAAATTGCCTTTTCGGTTTAATATTTATTCGGTAATTCTACCGATATGATTTTATTTATTCAATACAACTTTTTGTGTTAACGTTTCACCGGATGCATTCATTCTAACAGTATAAATACCATTACTTAGACCTGTGAAATTTACAGGATAAATATATTCACCTGCTGACATCTGTGATTGATAATTGGTACGAACTATGTTACCTAATACGTCTATGATTTCGAATACTACATCAGCATTTTTCTTCAAATTAACGCGCACCTGACCATAATCTGATGTTATAGGATTTGGAGTAACATTCATATTGAAATTAGTTCCTGATAAATTATGAATGCCGGTAGTAACTGTTGCACTGTTTGCATTTAAAATTCTTCCTGTAGCATAATCAGAAACCCATCCAATGATGATTAAATTGCTTACATTGTAAGTTGCCGGAATATTGTAATTAAATGTCCAGCTGTGAGTGCTACCACTGGTTATGTTAGCCGGCAATGAACCTTGTACACCATCGTTTCCTCCAAGTATTGCACGTGCAACGTGATCGTATTCCATGTTGGCAGCAGGTATCGGATTAGTTTCGTTTTGCCAATTATGGCCAGCGCCCTGAAGTGGCAAATTTGCAGTTTGGTAACTATAATAGTTTGCCTGACTCCATGTTGAAGTTGTGCCCGTTAAATTATCTTCGGTAACAACACAGTTAATCCTGTAATCACCATTCAATGAAGCTGCAAATTGTGGACTTACAGTAAAAGTTCCAATATTGGTACTTGAATTATAAGTTGCAGACACATTTACATCACAAGGTGGAATATCTGAAATAAGGCTGTTGTATTCAGTAATAAAATCTGATGGGTCAACATCTAAATCTTTACGATCAACTAAACCGCTTGGATAGCCGCTGATTTTTGTTCCCATCCATGAATCGTATGCTGTAACAGTCATAGGATCGCCATTATGAACAGCAATCAACATCACTTCCTGACCATGAAGGTTGCGCAATGAATCCATAAAAACAGCACCACGTGGACACCATCCGCACCAAGTGCCGGTGGCTTCTTCAAAAACTACATGTTTAGTTGGTAAAAATGGAAGATAATTTATAATACCATTTAAACTATCATTAATATGGTTTACATCTCCAGCTAAATCAACCCAAAACTTGAAGGAATATGTCCCGATAGCATTTGCATTAATTGGTGTTGTATGAGTAAAATTATAAGTCCCAAGTGGTGCAATATTTAATCCTGTTTTTGTGTCAGTATAAGTAGTGCCATTGAGATCATATTTAAGATTAATAGTATTTATTGCACTCGAACCAAGATTGGTAATCACACCAGAAACGGAAACGTTAGTTGGAGTTGTTACATATTGAGTATAATTTATAGATGATAACTCTGCATCGTTGGCTGGCTGTGTGCCATAAATAAATTCAAAATAACTGTTGTCAGCAGGAGATGGATCTGTACCTGCATTTTGTGCTATGTTTGGAGAACCTGCAACAGAAATTGCTGCTGTTGCGTTTATCTGAATGCCAATGGTGAGCGTTAAAGCTGTTCCGCCATTTCTTTGATCAACCACATAAATTTTATTTGTTGATTCTTCTAAAACAATACTATAGTAAGTATAAGCATTATTGCCAGGGTCAGTATAGGAAGTGAATGAAATCCAATGTTGACGATTTGGTGCAGTGCCGAATGTTTTTGTACAAATGTTATCATTTGTGCCGCTTCCTGAAATTCCCCAGCAACAAACTGAATTGTCAGGAATTAAAGCCGATGGTAATGCAACATTGGCAACCGGTGGAGGTGTTGTTGCACTTGTTGTAAAAGTTAATACTCCGGTTGTAGAGACTTTATAACTTGTAACTGCTGTTCCGTTAAAAGAAAAAGAAAACGGAATGGTTACGGTTGATGACCATTGTGGAGTAGTAGCACTGCCTGGATGAATGGATGTCCATCCTGCGGGTTGACCGCCACCCACCGGGTATTCATCATCAATGTTAAGCCCGCCTGGATTTTGCCCTGCATTTATATGAGGGAAATAATAATACTGTGCATTTGCTGCTAATGCAAAACACAATATGCCAAATAAAAGAGTAAGTTGTTTTTTCATTTTTATGAAATTTTAAGACACGAAATTATCTGTTTTGACAATACCGGAATAAACTTTTAGTTAATTTAAAGTTTTCTTATGATTTTAGTCTTTGAACTTAACTCAAAGCGCTTGCTTCAGGGTAAGTATTAATAGTCTGAAAAGGAGGGGGGGGCTGCCATTGTCAGGCGCGTTGTTCCCAAATCTGAACCAGGTTAACAAGCACCTCAACTGCTTTATTCATATCCTGAACGCTTACATATTCCTCTTTGCTATGAATACCCATTTCTCCTGTAAATATATTCGGACAAGGCATTCCCATGAATGAAAGACGTGCGCCATCAGTACCACCTCTGATATTTTTTCTATCACAGTTGATGCCACTTTGTTTATATGCTTCACAAGCATAGTCCATTACTTCAGGATGATTTTGAAGAACTTCATCCATATTACGGTATTGTTCTTTACTGCTTATTGTAAAGCTTGCCCCTAAGAATTGTTTGATAGATTGTTCTGCCAACGTGCATAGTAGTTGTTTTTGCGCTGCTAACTTTGATGTATTAAAATCACGAAGAATAAAAGTAACTGTTGCGGTTTCTAATCCACCGCTCATACTTACCGGATGAACAAAACCTTCATACCCTTCAGTATTTTCAGGACTTAATTCTTTTGGCAAAAGTGTTATGAAATGGGCTAATACTTTTTGTGCATTAACCATTTTATCTTTGGCATAGCCGGGATGTGCGCTAACGCCATTAAAAGTTATCGTGCACGAATCAGCAGAAAAATTTTCGCCTTCTAAGGTGCCACATTCTCCACCATCGAGTGTGTAACCATAAGCAGCGTTAAGTTTTTTCATGTCCACTTTGTTTACACCACGTCCAATCTCTTCGTCAGGGGTAAATAAAATTTTTATGTCACCGTGAATAATATCCGGTCTGTTTAAAATAAATTGTGCAAAATCCATGATGATGGCAACACCTGCTTTATCATCGGCACCTAACAGCGTAAGTCCCGAGGCCGTTATTATATCATCACCAATCTTTTCGAGTAGATATGGGTGCTTTTTACTGCTGATTACAATATTCTTATCGTCAGGTAAAACGATATCTTCTCCATTCCATTTTTTATGTAGTATGGGTTTTACATTTGTGCCACTACAGTCAGGTGCGGTGTCAACATGCGAACAAAAACAAATTACAGGTACTTTTTTGTTTGAATTACCTTTTATTGTAGCATATACATAACCGTATTCATCAAGAGTTGCATCAATGCCCATTGTTTTTAATTCAGATTCAAGTAACCGGCTTAAGTCCAATTGCTTTTTACTGCTAGGCTGAGTGTCTGAATCAGGATTGGCTGTGGTGTCAATGACTGCATAACGCATCATTCGCTCTGCAGTGGTATGTTGGTAGTTGTCTAACATTTTTTATGAAGTAACTGCACGGGCAATTACAATCTTTTGTATTTCGGAAGTTCCTTCGTAAATCTGTGTAATCTTTGCATCGCGCATCAAACGCTCAACATGAAATTCTTTTACATAACCATAACCGCCATGCACCTGAACTGCCTCAATGGTAGTGTCCATTGCCACTTTAGAAGCATATAATTTTGCCATACTTCCTGCCAGGTCATAATTTCCATGCTGATCTTTAAGCCATGCAGCTTTCAAACAAAGTAGTCTTGCTGCTTCAATTTCTGTTGCCATATCGGCTAACTTAAATTGAATGGCTTGATGTTGACTGATTTCTTTTCCGAAAGCTTTACGTTCCTTAGAATATTTTAATGCAAGTTCATAGGCACCGGATGCAATACCTAAAGCCTGTGAAGCTATTCCTATTCGTCCACCTGCTAATGTTTTCATGGCAAACTTAAATCCAAAGCCGTCTTCACCAATGCGGTTTGCCTTTGGGACTTTAACATCGGTAAACATCAGTGAATGTGTGTCACTGCCTCTGATACCTAATTTGTTTTCTTTTGGTCCGACTGTAAAACCCGGTGTACCTTTTTCTACAATCAGACAGTTGATGCCTTTATGCCCTTTAGCAACATCCGTTTGTGCCATCACCAAATAAACACTTGCTGTGCCACCATTGGTAATCCAGTTTTTTGTTCCATTCAGCAAGTAATGATCACCTTTGTCAATTGCAGTAGTACGTTGTGAAGTGGCATCGCTGCCGGCTTCAGGTTCACTAAGGCAGAATGCACCAATTATCTCGCCTTTTGCTAATGGAACTAAATATTTTTGTTTCTGCTCCTCTGTGCCAAAAGTTTCTAACCCCCAGCAAACCAGAGAATTGTTTACACTCATCACAACTGAAACGGAAGCATCTACTTTAGATATTTCTTCCATTGCCAACACATAGGAAATTGTATCTAATCCTGAACCGCCATATTTTGGGTCAACCATCATTCCTAAAAAACCCAGCTCGCCTAATTTTTTAATCTGCTCTGCAGGGAATTTCTGATGTTCATCGCGCTCAATAACTCCGGGCAACAACTCGTTTTGTGCAAAATCACGGGCGGCCTTTTGTATCATTAAATGTTCTTCGTTTAGTTGAAATAGCATAATCTGAAAATTTTTGCGAATGTACAACATCGGCTCCAAATGTGTATAATGATCTTTTATGACAGGAAAATGCCTGTGGGGTATAGCATTCAACTTATTTTTGCCACTTATGAAGTATTTTATTCTAATAGTTCTGGTTTTGGGTTTTTCTGCTCAATGGACAAGTGGACAAAAAACGCAATGCATCAATCAATTTGACAGCAGTTCTGTTTTAACTTTTCTTGACAAACGAGATATATTACTGCTGCCGGAAGGCTATACACTTGAAACA